>JACPTA010000154.1 GCA_016193005.1 Nitrososphaerota archaeon
AGACCTTTCTCGCCGTCCAACTTTTCAGAAGTGCCTGAGGCTACCATATCCCTGAACGCATGTCTACTCTTTGGTACTCCATTGGCCCTAATGTATCTGGCTACTGATTGACCAGTGTAGAATCTGGCCCTGATATCCTGTTCTTTTTTCTCATTTGTCATACAATAATAGGTGCAAGGCAAGTTTCTCCAAAGTCTGCGTCGGATGAGCATATCATGAAACAATCATCGATCTGGAGATGAGTTTACAGTACCCGAGAGGGAAATGTTGAAATCCTACTACCAAAAATTAGTCTGGAGGAGTCGAAACATGACTGGCTGTAGACTTGGAGGATATGACAGTGGCGACTTTGGTTTTGGGAGAGCGAAGCCGGTGGAAGTAGGCAAGGAGCCCGACGTAATGATCTCTGCAATAATCGAGAGGGGCGATGGCATAGCCAGAATTCAGTGCTTTCGTCGACTCTGTCGCGGGAGCTAAAGCGGGAGAACATTTGAAATGAGGGTCATCGAGTTTGGCAACAGGTTCGGAAAGGCCCAAGTAGTTTCCCGAAGTTCAGAAGGGAAACCAGAGAAGGAAGGCTGAACTGATTAATATCAAAATCAGCCTTGGAGCGTAGGGGTTATCGCTCCGGCTCAAGGGGCGAACACCTCACTTCAAAGGGTTACCTCGAGTTTCTTGATCAAAGACTGGGTTTTTCAAGAGGAACACTCTACGATCTCTGTCTAGCAGCCGTAAAGTCAAAGACCAAGATTAAGCCGGGGGTCAAGGTAACATATCGAGGAGAGACCGAACGCCAGATACGGATGACCCATCGCTTCGTTCAGGTGCGTAAAGCCATATTCTTGATAGAGTTCAAGATGACCAGGGCGGGAAAGCAGATGGACCGCGTGGTCCAGGTTCATCTAGAAGTATAGCGGATTCCGCCAATTTCTTACCAAGTATGGCGAGTTGTTCCTCATCCAAAATCTAATTTCCAGACTAAGATGGACGAAGTTATGTATGACCACAAATCTGGAGAAACGTGAAGACCAGTAACTCAAGGTCTAACCTAAGAGTTCAACCACTTGGCACTTACGCATATACAAGCTAAATAAATTTTGGTCTTGGAATAGAAATACTTCGGATCTGTGATTCAAAATAACCTATGGAACAGATTTCTCACGACTGATGAAAATTAGAGAGAACTCTGGATAAATGCCCCCGATGCAGGAAGAGTCTAACTGTTCCTTTCTTTCTCATTTTCACTTCGAGACCAAGACGTGTGCGTAGTGACCCTTCATTTCCTTCGCCTGTCAGAGTAAGCCTCCCGGTTCGTCTGATTCAGCGGGCCAAATGGGGTTAGCACCCGAATAGGTTCGATTCGTGAATTCCGACTCCGCAGTCACAGTGTATATTGGCGATTAGAGTGGTCTCTGGCCACTGATCTGCGCGTCAAATAGTCTTGAGATAGTTGTTTGCCTCAAGCCATTCAGCATGGGCCCTGATGTAACGCCAGAGTATGTCTGCCTTTCTGTTATCGAAATCCCAGGGGGATATCAGAACGATGTCGTTCTCACGTATCCACATTCTTCTCTTGAGCTTGCCCCTGATTCTGCATAGGCGAGCTTCACCGTCGGCACACTTCACGATGACTTGGTCGCCTCCCCTCATCTCAATCACCCTGCCGAGAAATTCGCCCTGCTGCGGCATGACGAGTTCCTTCAGATTTGCTTCGCTTAGCACCTTTCTTTTACCCATCAGGCGTCACCAAGATGCGCTCCACTGGCGGATTATGCAGCCAGAAGACGCAGAATTCAGTAGCTCCTTCTCCATCTGCTGCTCTTTCTGTTGATTCTGCGTTGAGTCCATGTCTTATGCACCTTGAATCGCTCAGGGATAAAGACCTTCCCATCGAAGGAATTCGATGCTGAATGACACCAGCGGATATGTTCCGTCCGAAACACAATCTTGTATCCTATCATAATCTAATGCCTCAGACATTCCGACTGCTATCCTCGGACGATTCTGCGCCTCTGCGATAATTAGGCCGCCATTCCTATTAGCAAATGCAGATAAATCATTGCTGAGTTCTTCTTTGTCTATCCCGACAGCATTGTCAAGAGCTACGAATGATTAGGTTACTAAGATTCTACAAGGATTAATATCGATTCTGGGCAACTATGACGGAAGCGATGGCCTGCGCGTTGGAGATCTGCCGGAAATGGAGGTAGTGAATGGTGACCTGTCTGGCTCGGAGCCCAGAGCCAAATTCGAAGTGACTCTCTCTCAACGACTTGGGCCGCAAGCGAGAGGCGCTGGATTGGCTCAATACGAATTTGATAAAACGCTTTGAAGCCGAAGGACTGCAGCTGGGGTGAACTGGCGTGATTAAGCGTGATTAAGCGGATGAAGTGCAGTTTCTTTGGCGAGGAGGTCTTGCCTAGCAAGCAGAGTGCTCCCAAGCACGGGGGATACGCGGGATTGACCACGGAATACCGCTGCACAAGTTGTGGCGCAGTGCTTTACACTAGCAATGAGTAACGGGTCTTCAATTCGAGTAGTTCTCGTCATACCGGAATCGCTTTCGTTTCTTCATTTAGCTCCGAACGATGCGATGTCGATATTCTCCCGCGGGACACCTCCCCTGATCAGTTTCTGCATCATTCCAAGCTCTCCATTCGTCTTCACGCCACCTATGAAGGTAATACCACCACAGATTGCGTAATAAGCTCCCGTGTACTCTGGTACGTGTCTGGCTACATCTTCCAGTTGGAATCGCCTTTCGGTAACGAAATAGAACCTGTCCACGGTATATTCGCTGGGATCATGGTCCCGCGTGCTTTCCTCCTTCTCCCGAGTGAAGGCCAAAACGGTTTTCAGACCCTCAAATTTCTTAAGGAGGTCGAGCAAGACACTTCTGTAAATCCAATCGTTCATTGTCTTCACAGAGTGGAAGAGGACAATGTCCAAGTCCCACCCCTTCTCAATGGAATACTCTATGAAGCTCTTGAACGGCGCTACTCCGCTCGAAGCACCGAGTAGGGCAATCGTCTTTATTTTCCCTTCAGACGCTAATTCGATCGCTTTGGAGAGGAATTTCCCCCTCGGTTCGCTGATCGCGTAGGTATCGCCAACCCTGGCATGATTCAGGAAATATGGGGTGAAAGTGCCCGCTTCATGCTTCATCGTGAGTTGGATTCGTTCTTTCATAGTGGGGGAGGATGTCAGTGAATAGAACCTCCAATCATTCTTCCTTAATGGCGTGTCTGCATAAAGCTTGACTTCCTGTCCTGGCGTGAAATGGAATTGGTCTGAGCGGAAGACAAGGTCGTAAGTCTTTGTATCATGAGTCTCGTCTTGGATTCTTACTATCCGCGCGGAGTAGGTCTTCTCTACTGTGATCTGCCCCATGAGAGAATTGACGTATGATCAAGTTCATAATATGTGGATTTCGGCGCGCGCTCTGTGCCCTTCTGTATGGAGTGAGAGTTACTCGTCAATCGACATAACAAATTCCATAGACACGACAAGCGCTGCTCGTAACGCTTAAGAAAGCTGCCGTGTAAGTGACAGTCGGTGAGGCGGATGGAGGAGAGTGAGAGCTCTGACGAACTCGAAGGCCATAATACTGGCTGCCGGAGAGGGAAGCCGATTAAGGCCCCTCACAGAGTCGAGACCCAAAGTCCTCGTTCGCATAGGTAGAAGGAGCATCCTCCACAGGGCCCTATGGCAATTACGCTTCTTAGGAATTGATGATATCTCCATAGTAGCGGGACATAAGGCCGAGCTTATCAGGACGGCCCACAGGGTCATCCACAACCCGCACTACCTTACGAGCAATAACATTCTAAGCGTGGCTTTGGCAATTGATGATCTCGATGGACACCCATTCATACTCCTCAATGGTGATCTGGTCTTCTCGACCGGGATTCTAAAGGGCCTGGCCAGTCAGCAGGGCAATATCGTCTTAGCCGTTGATACGCTCAGCTCCGTGGATGAAGAATCCATGAAGGTGGTCTTGACAGAGGGGAAGGTCTCTGCAATAGGGAAAGATCTGTCCTTGGAGGAGAACAGCGGTGAGTACATCGGGATGGTCAAATTTGGAGACTCCGGTAGCAGGATCTTCTTCAAGGCCATAAGGGAGCTGATACACGAGGGCCACGTAGGAGAATTCTATGAAACTGCTTTTCAGAAGTTGATTGATGAAGGCACTATCGTGAGCTATTATGATGTGGGTGCTGAGCCTTGGGTGGAGGTAGACACACATGCCGATCTGGAGGAGGCAAGGATGATGGCCAGGTCGATATGAAGTGAAGTACGGATTTCTCTCGCGGTGTAAGGCCCATTCGCACCCCCTTGAACCCATCTACCGAGGATTACTGAGTAAACTCGGTGAAGAGCAGGTTGGCTTCGTGGAGGAGTGGAACTGCCATAGGCATGAGGATGAGTACGATCTGCTTGTGGTATCCAGCAGCATCCCTATCAGGAGGAAGGAAAAGGCGATATGGCATCACCACGGTATATGCCCCACCAAGGGTGATCTCGTAAAGGATGCTCGCGAATTCTTCCCCTACCTTAAGCGAATCCTGGTCTCAGGCCCATACTTCAGGAATCTCTGCATCGGTCTGGGTGTGCCCAATGAAAAGATCGACATGATCGGTTATCCCAAGTGTGATCACCTCTTCAGGCCCAACCTGACTAAAGCCGGAGGCTACCTGCTCTTTGCACCCACGCTATATCCTGATGAAAGACTCTATACCGAGATATTGCCCAAGCTCCTCAAAGCCGCATCCAGGCAGGGCCTTAAGATGATTCTCAAACCACATTCATTGGGGACAGATCCAACGAGGTTCGTCGGATATGAAGGGAATGATCTCCACCTGATTGATAAGAACGATGATGTCACCAATTGCTTTCATTATGCCGATATTTTGGTATCCGACGTATCCTCCGTGCTCTATGAGTTCGCGCTATTGGACAAGCCAGTAATCCAATTGAATTGGAGACCGCTGGGGGACTGGAAGCATACCGATATAGGACCCATTATTGACATCGAGAACGTAGAAGATGCGATTAAGAAGACTCTTGAACATCCTGACGAACATAAAGAGAACAGGAGGCGATGGGTTGAGAAGCTCTTTGCCTTTCGAGATGGTAGCGCAACGGCGAGAGCTGTCAATTCCCTTCTTTCGCTACAAGATTAGATTCCGATAATTAGCCGTCATTACACGACCGAGGACGCAAGGCGAGCGATACGCCTTGCCTCAGAGTCGTTCGACGACGACCCATTCGTCTTCCGCCAGGTGCTCCCGGTCTCGCGGGCATTCCACTTAATCAAAAGGCCGCAGGGTTCCTCTACCGCGAATGCCAGAGTCAGGTGGAGTTAGGTGAGGTGGAGCAGACTTCCTGCGTCGAAAACTTGGCCCACGTAGCCAGATGGCAAGGCAAGCTGGATGAGGCGATAGGGGGTCTTGAGCAGAGCCTACAAGGATGGAAGAAGTTTGGCCTTGGGCAGGATGCTAGTCAAATCCTACAACACCCGTATCTGCCAGAGCTGTATCTAAAGAAAGGAGCGAAACGAGCGGCCGATAAGCACAAGGATTCGCTATTGCTGTTACTCCCAGAGTTCAATTCGAAGGCAAATCTGGCTTATCAGTCCAATCTCTTCCTTGAGGTTTCGGACACTGCTGACGAGCACGAGGACTACGCGTTCGAGACCCGCTTGCTCAAGGAGGGAATCGAAGCCTCTTTACAGGATGACAGACTACGAGAATATTCCCTCTACTTCCAGCAGTGTATTGGCGACATCGCCCACCATGAAAGGCGGCTCTGGACTGAAGGTCCTGGAAGGTTCCCTCACCCAAACAACAGGCAATGGCAGGCGCAGAGACTGGGCCCTCATTTTACGGAGTTCAAGGTTTAGTCCTCGGCACAGACACCGTACGTCGACTTTTGTGGATCCTGGCTCCCGTTTGGCTTCTAGTCTCTCCGTCTATCTCTCCCTGCGCCTTCCGGGGTCGCTCCTTTCGAGCAATTCATCTACTCTGGTCCCGTAGTATTCCAGATTCAACCCTTGTGCTGTTTCGTTGTTCTCCAAGAAATCCTTCCAGTTGTCGCACGCCTCTGGATCCACGTTCTTACACTTACCTTTTGCTAGTGCTACGGCAATGCGTACTTGATCAAACAACATTAGGTTGAGGGCGGTCGAGTAACTTGCATCGTAGCCGGCGCTGAACCTCTTGTGGTCTAGAATTGCATAATCCTTTTGGAGACATTGGTATATTTATACAACTTCGAAGTATTAACAGAACGACTACGACGAAAGAACCAATTGGAGAAAAATGCGGTCCACCAGCGATTTGGCGGGCTGGATTGATAGTGGGCCGGGGCGGATTCGAACCACCGACCTGCGAGGCAGCGAGCCACTTCGCTGTGTGAGAGCTTGACGGAT
>JACPTA010000050.1 GCA_016193005.1 Nitrososphaerota archaeon
TTGATGGAAAGCGACTCCTCCTACAGCCATCGGCGGAGACGATCGCCAAACTGAACCCCGAGAAGTTTGCGAAGGAATGCAACCTCGGGTACAGAGCCAAGTACATAATCGGGTCAGCCAAGATGATCGCTGAAGGATTCCCGGACATTCTTCAGATCATGGGCATGCCGTCCGAGCGGGCGAAGGAGACCCTCATGGAGCTGCCCGGTGTGGGCGATTACTCCGCGGACATAATCAATCCTCATGGCGGATTTCCAATCGACGCATGGTCAGTGGACGTCTTCGGCGTCCTCTTCTTCGGAAAGCAGCCCAGGAACGCGAGGGATGCGATAGAGAAGGTCAAGCGAGAGGGGGTAAGGAGATGGGGCAGATGGAGCTGGATGGCTTTCTTCTACGTTGCACAGGACCTAGTGAACCTTTCGAATCGTCTGGGGGTTCGGCTGCGTCTGGAGTAGGACGCCAGCCTACATCAACGAGGGCGGCGTTGCCTTTCGTCGGGTTCTTTGCGCCTCCGCCGAAGATGCGTCCGACGCGTTGGGGCCATTGTTTCCATGGACTCGTTCTGCCATATCGCAAGTCTCTTTACCAAACAACCAGTCGATGAAAATATTGTTTACGTTCCCTTGTCAGACGAGGTCGGACCGAGGATAGGGGAAGCGCTTAGCATCAGGCTCAAGGATATGACCCTTGATGGGAATGATGTTCTTTGCAGAAGTCTTGTGGGAATGAACACTTCCGTTAGCGGTTCTTCGTTGAGAAGGATGGGCGAGTCTTAACTTGGTGGGATTGCCGAGAAGGAATCTTATCAGTTACGTGAGCATCAATCCACTATCGCAACACGAATTTTACAAATTGCAGTTGGGCATCGGTGCCTCATTCGTAGACGCTCTTCCTGTGTTCGAATCGCAAGAGAATCAGCTTGTCTCCCTGTACCGCATAAATCAATCGATACGGCTTGACGTAAATCGTCCACTCTCCCTTTAGACCGTATCTCAGCGACTTGCCAAACTCCGGATTCTCTATTATCTTTCTGAGTTGTTTCTCAAGCTTTTCCTTCAGGGCGTTGTCGCGAATCTTCTTTACATCTCTTTCAAACTTCTCTGTGTAGACGATTGCCTTGATCTCTACCATTCTTTCAGCTCTTTGAAGAAGGCCTCCTTGGAACGGACAGTGTACCTGCCCCTCTCGATGTCCTTCCACGCCTCCTCCACGAGCCTTAGAGTCTTCAAGTCGTCCGCAGACAATCCAGACTCTACCTTCTTCATGACTATCATGTCTTTCTCCACTGCGACCGCGAGCACGCTACCCTCTCGTATATCGAATTTCTTTCTGATTTTTGTTGGTATCACTATCTGTCCCTTCGAACTCGCCTTGGTGAACTCCATCTCCTGAACCTGCTTTTTCATATGGGTAAGATATTCTTACTTACACTTAAACCTATCACAGGCATATTTTCATCCGTAGGCCTGCGCCTCCATGATCATGTGATTAAGGGAGTCGATGGCCTAATAATTAAGAATCGGTATACGTCTTGGCCAATTCAAAATCAAGGGGCGTAAATCGCTCTATGAAGGTCAATATGTTCCCAGTATCAAGAATTTTTATTCGAATTTTTTCATAATAATGTTTTCTCGGAAAGAAGGGGCTTATTGGATAGTACCTTCTCGAGAATACAGAAAATTAATGAATGTAGGCAGGAACAGACTGTCTCTTACAAAAGAGAACAAAAAGGCATAGAAAAACTGAAAAAACTTCTCAACAAGTAGCCATTTCGATTGTAGAGGCACGGAGAGATTGACGAAGTCGGTGAAGCCGTCTACGCGTGGCAATCGGGGTGCTCAGGATTCCCAACGTACGGGAGTCGGCGTGACCGGAAGAACTCGGGCCGTGGTTCCCTGAAGGTTGCAAATCTTGCGGGATTCACCTTTGGGCGGGCGTCTACTGAGAATTAGACATCACCAGCAGGATGTCTAATGAAAATTTGACAGCATGAGACGCGTAAATGTCCAATGAACTATGAACGCGCGTCTATTCCATCATAAACATCGAAGCGGTTTTGAAGTAAAGATGCGTACGTCTCATGTACCCAATAACTTCTCCTGACGAAATCTCGTCTTCTCATCCCACTACTCTCCCCGAACCCGCCCTCCCTCCCTACCACCCTCTCATGCTACTCCTCTCCCGTCGTCTCAACTCTCACGTCCGAAATCCTTCCTTACTGTAACTCAGTCCTCAATCCGCTCCTAACGCCCAGCTCATCCTCTCAATCAACTCCTCCGTCTCCCGACCTTCACCCCAGCTATTGCTCCACCTCGTCAATCCCTCGAACAGATCTTCATCCTTTACTGCTCCTGCTCCGTCTCATGAATTATCACGTATTGCGATGGCAGAAGACATCTTCTCCATACCAGATGTACCAAAGAAGCGAATAGGTATCTCTGGAACGGCACCTTCTCCGGCCCCTAGCTCCTAGCCCCCGATTTTTTCGGCGACGAGCAATGCTGGATCGCCTCCTGCAAGTACGAAACCGAATGTAGCGCCACCTAGAGAAAATGTTGGCGACCAAATACCCTGTCCAGAATCTACCTCAGTGACTACTGGACCTGCTCCCGAATCCACGAAACTGAAGACTTCCTCCGAAGCAACTACACCTGACGAAGCATCGCAACCAAAACCGACCTCAATCATCAGCATAGAAACCAACAAGGACATTGGGCCTTCGGTCTCGAGACTCGAATGGCCCCCCAAGAAGGATGATCTCAGGCGGCTCTATATCGAAGAGCGACTCTCGGCGGCAAAAATCGCCCTCGCCTACGGATTGAAGACACCAAATCCTAGGTCAGCAGCAACCCTCGTAGAATATCATCTCAAGAAGAATGGAATAGAGCGGCGTAACCGTGCCGAGGAGCTTCAAAGGCAAACAAAGTCGACCGTCGACGAGTGGTCTGCAAGATACCCGCATGTCGAATCCACCACGCCCAGCCCGGCTGAGGAGAGAGCGGTTGTTGAGCTGCTGCGAGCTCCAAACTTGAGCATCAAGCACATGGAGAAACCGGCGAAAAGGAGAGTCGATGCAGTACTGCGCCACCTGTACCACGAAAGAGGACTCTCCCAGGCCGATATCGCCAAGCTCATCGGGAACAAGACGAGCGGCTACGTATCGGATCTCTTCAGACAGCTGGGAGTACAGGCAAGAGACTTCGAACAGGCGAGGCTCGAAGCGGTCTCCGAGAAACTTAGGAAGTACGAGCGCGAGTCATTCGACGGGACGGATGAGGATAAGGCGTACATGCTCGGACTGCGGCACGGCGACCTATCGGCATCTGTGCCGTTCGGCGATGCGACCAGAGTGTCCACGAGCACGACTCATCCCTCGCTCTCCGAGCTCTTCACGCAGTTGTTCAGTTCTTATGGCCATGTCTACAAGCATCCGAGACACAAGAAAGACTCAGGCACCTATGAATGGAACCTGCAGGCGATCCTCGACAAGAGTTTCGAGTTCCTAATTGAGTCACGCGACAAATGTCGTGAGTGGGTCTTGAGAAAAGAGAGCACAATGCTGGCTTACTTGGCCGGACTCATTGACGCAGAAGGGCACATCCGAATCTATGCTAACCCGCGGACCGTCGGAATCATCGTGAGCATCTGGAACACCGACACCGAACTCTTAGGATTCGCCAACAAGTGCCTCAAGAAGCTCGGCTACAGACCGATGCGACCTTATCTCGACAAACGTAAAGGAGGAAAATCCTCCGGCTTTCATATAGAAAGGAAGAAGGACTACTGGAGACTCCAGCTTGGGAGATTCGACGAAGCGCAATCATTGCTCCGAAGGCTCCCTCTGCGGCATCGCGAGAAGGTCCAGACAAAGGAACTAGCATTGTCAGTGGCCAAAGGCGAACCCTACGAACACATCAGAGCCATGGTAGCGTCCCTCAAGAAATTATTCGATGAACAAACGGCACAATTCACCAAACAAGCGGAGCTAGAATTCCTCGCCCGACATCCGCAAAATAACCGAGGAGAATCTCCTCGTGTGGAGATTCAGCCTTCCTCTTCAGGGCCAGTCCTCTGCATGGCTGCAACGCAAGCACTTTTTCGCTGCAGCGTCGAATCATACGGAAGGAGACTGGCAACTCTAAAGGGATATTTGGCCGTTCATGACGAGAGCCTTTGTCTTGATCAACAACCATGTGTGGTGCTCTTCAAGAGATCAAACGCTAGGAATATCGTTCGCCTGCTCGTTCACGAGTCGATTCATCATGTTCTACTTTGGCTTCAAATGAACGACTCTCCCGATGGGTTCGTACCTGCTGATGACAGATTCGACAGAATAGTTCAGAATATGCGAGAGCGCGGATTCAGAATCTAACAATGGTGATGAGCTTGTGCGTGTCCATCAACAAATAGCGTGAGATATGTAGCGTGGTTTCTTAATTTCTATGGCTGGGTTATCTTAATACATTGTGTGGGACAGCTGGTTTCACAAGCCATGCAGTAGATGCAGTCAGGTTCCCGGATCGGCTCCGACTTGTCGCTCCGCCAGAGGTTGTACTCCTCGCTGTTGGGCTCGAGGACCTTGTCCTTTCCGGTCCCCGCCTGGCCGGGGTTGAGCACCCACTCGAAGACGAAGACGGGACAGACGTCCATGCAGACGCCGTCGGCCGTACAATTATCCCAGTCGACCGCGACCGCGGTACCGTGGATTCCGTGAGCCGTCGGTAAAGGCTTCTCGTCGCCGTCCATCCTCTGGATTCCTGCGGCCCTGACCTTGTGCCCGTTGTGCTCGCTGGTTTCGGGAAATTCGTTCGGTTTCTGCAGGAACTGAGGGTCTAGCGGCTTCGTCTTGTAACCGACCTCTCGTGTCAGACTGGTTCGCCGAATTACGCTCGTTGTTGACCCTGTTATAAATTTGTCTTAGAGATTGTTGTTTGTGGGCTAAATTCGACGAAGGAAATCTTCCGTTGCAATCTTCCGGTGGCTGCATCATCTGCCCGTGATTTCCTACTCTTACCCCTCCGTAAATTTCAGGGTTCGAATCCTTTCCCGCCCACGGCTTACCCAATACGATCCCGCAGTTCAAGAACAACGTTGAGAAACAGAAGCTCATCGAACAAGGTATCCGGGCTCCTTAGGGCCGCACGTATTGCTCTTCGGCCAAGGATTCTCCGTAGCGATTCAAGCAGCCCTAGTAATTCGTCTCGTTCTTCTCTCAGATTTTCTTATGCCCCTGACGGCGCGCTCAACCACCCTCCCTAACATGGCCTCGGATTGAAGCAACTCGTGCAGCTTCTTGATTTCCTCCTTTGAGAGGGGTTCTTCGAGGCTCTGCAATTGAACCGTCAATACGAGACGCGGACCCCATTAATAA
>JACPTA010000179.1 GCA_016193005.1 Nitrososphaerota archaeon
CCAGGCCAGATAATCCAAGTTGGAATAGTCCGCTCAGGAAGTTTCGTCACCATATCGATAACTTTGGGTGAGAGACCGACAATCTCCTCAACTGGAGGCTGAACTCGTTCGCCTGTCTGTGATCTCTGCGGAAAGCTCGTTAACGACCTGAGGCGGCACAAGACTCGCGGACGTTGCAAGATGAAAGGCAAACGAAGGTCGCACGTCCCGGCACGCTATATGCCAGGTACGCCCGAGAATAGGCTGAGGATGGACCAAGGATATGGAGGAGCCTAAGACTTGTTCCCGAACCAGCCAACCGTTGAGACCTGAGTATTAGTCCTCCTGCGGAGCTTGAACCTTGGCAAGCTTGGTGGGTCTTGACATTTCATGGTGTCGAATCCCTTGCAGAGAAAAAGTCCATCTCCAGCCCAGCCAGTTCATGTGGACTGCCGAAACTAGGTAAACAGCCATATAGAACCGAGAGCGAGAATTCCGCATCATGAAGACATGGACTATGATGTATCTTCTGATCTGGGTCGCGTTCTTGCAGATCCTCATAATAATGTTCCCTATCTTGGGTTCGTTCCCAACATATGACCTCCACTTGGTTGTGGGGGTGGCGGTAATCGGGCTGGCCTACACAGTATACTCGCGAGTAAGCAAGACCGGCTGCCCTGCCAGAATCAAGAGAATCACGAAGACTACGGCCTACCTGGGCGTCTTCCAGGCCATCCTGGGTCTGACTCTTTACTTGTTTCTGAGATTGGGTGTGGGTGTTCCCTTCACAGGGTTGATCAATTTCATTCATGTGGCCGTAGCGATCGCGATGATCACCCAAGCATCCTCATCCGCGACCGCCTTCGACATGTGGGAAGAGAAGGAGTTCACGCTCCCGACCACGACCGGAGCGACTGGAACGAGTTAGGATTTATTCGGAGATCTTTCTAAGACGACCTCTGAATGAATAAGGAAAACTTAGCGTCCCCTCTCGAGCACATGTCCGCTGTTGGCAATGCTATCGTCTTTGGCTGTCGACACAGGGTTCCCTCGGCCATGATAGTTCGTGAGGGGGTTACAATGGGGGTCTGATTCGGGCATCAATTTGTCAGTCCACAATCCCGAGAGCGAGTTGCACCCCGTAGGAGAGCAAACTGGAAAGGATTGCAATTGGATTCCACAAAGCATCGTCAGGGGAGGTCTGAAGAACGTGCCAATCTTTTGGAATTGCCGTTTGTCTCCAGTATTCTCAGTGAAGGCAAGAATAGAGTGTCAAGCTGGATTTCAAACGCACAATTGCCTTATCCTAACTTCGTATCACCGCAAAGGATGCGTCGACACCGAGTTGTCAGGATGACCAGCGAAAGTAGTTTTAATGACCATTCGAGTAAATGGAATCCTATCTCATTGGTGCAATTAGGCAAATGACCACACACGAAATCAAGGGCAACACGCTTAGAGTCTATCTGTGCTTGCTCCGTCACGGACCCTGCGAGCTCAGGGATGTCCAGCACGAACTCGGCTTCTCAACTGCCTCCCTGGCTTCTTACCATCTCGACAGGCTTGCTCAGGCCGGTTATGCAACGCAAGACGAACAAGGCAAGTATGTTGCAACGAAGGAAGCATCAGGCAAGATACTGGAAGGGTACTCAAAGATAGGGCCCGCAGTCGTGCCTCAGCTCTTCTTCTTCGCGCTCCTCTTCACCATACTCGCAATCTTCTTTTCCTACGAGGCTCTGTACCGACCAAGCATCGTAATCTACCTCGTACTAACATCGATTGGGATGATATTGGTGTTGTGGTACCAGACTTTCAAGCTATGGCGCAAGCTGGCCGATTGATACGCAGAGGATAACAATTCTTACCAATAATTCGACGTAAATCCGCAAGACTAACCACTTCGAAGAGACTTGAAAGGGCTTTTCAACGGTATTGATTTGCTGCTCAACGGCATAGCATCATCTACCGCCGCTGCCATCGAGCTTGCGACAAGACATGGCAGTCAAGCGACAGTCACTGAAATACGGGGTAGCGGCCGTAGTTATTGCAATAGCCATCATAGGGGCAGCATTATTCACCTACAACCTCCCGTCGGGCCCGAACATGAACTCGACGAATCCGTCTCAACCTTCCAGTTCCCTCAGTTCTAGCAGTTCTGAATCGATAGGGAGTTCACAGTCCACCAGTTTCGGAACGGCAACACAAACCAGCCCATCCGCCAGCTCGTCAGGAACCACATCCACACAGACCAGTGCTGCGATCCTAGGCGGCAGCGGGATCTTGAATATCTACTTGACCGACGCGCCTCCATCCGAGCAGACGCTCAAGTATCTCCTAGTCAACGTTTCGAGCGTCGAACTCAGATACGAGGGCAATATCGCAACGACCACAAGTTCCTCAACAACATCAACGAGCACTTCCGCGACAAGCACTGGCACGACAATAACTTCACCAGGAATAGCGCCGGCGAATGTCTACATCTTCACAGTTCCGACCGACGTGGGGATGAACATCAATCTGACTAGCCTAAGCGGCCAGCAAATCCTGCTGGGGGCACCGACGGTGCCTGCCGGGGATATAACGTCGATCGTTCTGAGAATAACTGACGCCAAGGCATTCTTCACCGACGGAATGTCTGCGCAACTCAAAGTAGTCGCCAATGGGAAGCTGATGATTCCGATCCACTTCAGCGTCCAACCCAACGGCCCAACCGACCTTACCATCGACATCATACCCAACGATATCCACATCAGCCAAGGAAAAGCAAATGTCCTCACTCCGGTCATTCACACTACCGTGGTCGAGAGAGGGCAGGGCAGCACCACGACGCACACGACCGAAGTGACGCAGACGACTAGCACATCGGAAACTACGGAAGTTACCACCACGACAACAACCACCTCGACCTCGCAGAGTACAACTTCATGATATCCTCTGCGAGACCAACAATTTTTCAGAAATTCGATTTCACTGGCTTTGCTTGAAGATTGAAGTCCTGACCAGCGCAAAAGGGGACTTTCCGCAAGCGGTCCCCCGGCCTGGCACTCACGTAAACTGGTTCCTGATCCCTTAAGTTTCTACCTTACGGTTCCCTAGCTCTCTGTCTAGTATGAGTAGGCCCGTTCCGTCGTCTCCAACTCTCTTGATGTCCTGAATTATATCATTCGTATTTTTCTCCTCTTCGACCTGCTCTTTGACAAACCATTGAAGCATCTCGTAAGTCGCGTGATCCTTCTCTTTGGTGCTCAGAGAAACCAACTCGTGTATGGAGGAGGTAACATTCCTCTCGTGCTTGTAGGCCTCCTCGAAGGCAGCGAGTGCCGACTTCCACTCTGTTGGAGGCTGTTGGATCAGCATCAGCTTCACTCTTGCATTGCTATCAACTAGGTGCTCATAGAACCTCAGAGCATGCTTCAGTTCCTCCTCCGATTGCATCCTCATCCAAGTCGCGAATCCCCCGAGGTTCATCGTTTCGTAGTACGCGGAGATAGCTAGATAGAGGTAGGAGGAGTAGTATTCGGAGTTCAGCTGCTTGTTGAGCGCATCTACCATCTTCTTCGATACCATGCTTTCACCGCCGCATTTTCTCTCCAGACCCATCTAAAAACGAAACGCCCCTGATTGTGCAGTCCGCTGGATACGACTTTGGTGCGAGGGTGGGGTTCGCGCATCAATTTGCTGGCAAAAAGACCTGACTATGTTTTTTCAAATTAGGAGTGCGTGGTAGTTCTTGTTTTTTCTGCGAGCTTTGATAGTCTCTCTTCCGCCGCTAGTGTCGCGTCGAGTGTTAGCTCTGCAATGAGCCGAAGCTCGGCCTTCTTTCTCTCGGTTAGCTCGTTCACGATCAGGCACCCTTTAGTTTGTCTCGGGCTCGTTTATACCTTTCTGCTAATTCCTTGTAAAGGTACTTGGCTTCGAGTGAGCTGCTGAACAAGATCTGTACGACATTGCCTGCACGGACCAATCTTATCGAAGTTGTGCCAATATCATACTGGCTAGCCTCGACATCATTGCTCAACACTCTTGGATTGACCGGCGATTCTTAAGCGGCACTAAAGTTGCTTCCAGACGTGACCCAGGTCCATCCCTGGGGCTCAGAACGGTAAACGAGCAACTGAGTTTTCGTTGGCTATGGCAGTTCACGCGGTGGTGCGGGGGACGGGATTCGAACACGACTACCCCCATACAGGAGACATTGGTGTTGGGGGTACCTTTCTGCTGACAAAGGAAGCAAGCTCGGAGGGGCCCATGATATGCACTTATCCATATTTCCGACCCAGATTATTGGCACCGTCAAGGATTAAGATCATCGGTGGAGAACCAAGTAACACACGCCCCCCCTTCGTTTTCAACCAAGTATAAATAGCAAGCCACCTACAAATTGAAAGATTGACAGTCTCGAAGAAGAGTGTGAAAAAACCAGACGAAACAAGGAAGTTCCCCAAAGGAAAGCTCGAAGTCGTGAGAGTCGGCGACTTTACTTTCGGACGCGGTACGTTTCAGCCAGGATGGAAGTGGTCCAAGGCCGTCAAACCCATCGCGAAGACCGATAGCTGCCAGGCCCACCATGTAGGCTACGTAATCTCCGGTCAGATGGCGGGTGTCATGGATAATGGAACAAAGTGGCAGATAAGCGCGGGTGACGTCATTGATCTTCCTCCAGGCCACGACGCGTGGACAGTCGGCAAGAAGCCCGTCGTCCTCCTTGACTTCATGGGTGCCGCAGAGTACGCTAAGTAAGAAGCCACTCGCCACAGTAACGAAGCAGAAGAGTAGGCTGAATGCTCCGCAATAGCAGCGAATCATAGAGGGCGGAAGGTCGCGGCTACCGCCAGAGCCTCTGCTCATCAAATGGATGGAAGGTCATGACAATTCCGTACGAGGAAATCGCGAAATTCCGAGAACTTCAGTATTAGTATGGGTCATTAGCTCGATTCAAGTCTGAAATGGTCGGGGATGTGACATTCGCCCACGGAAAGAGAGTCGGTCTTTCCGACCCCGCTTTGTCGGCGGGTTCGAATATGTTTTCTCACTACTTTCCGAAGAACTCCAACGATGTTACGGCCACTTCGTAGCTCTTCGGTACAAATTGGAGTCTTGCCTTCTCCGCCTCGCTGAACCAGATCCTTCCAGCTTTGTTCAGCCACTCGTATTCATCCACGTGGAATATGTACAACACAGATGCATCCTGAGGGAAGTACGGCCCGTCTATTTTTCCTCCGATCCTCTTCTGAACCTTGGAATGGATCTTGTCCAGCTTCTTCAGATCCCCGCGTATGTTCTTGCCTTCGTAATCCGCTTTCCAGAGTATTATCACGAGCACCCAATTCGTCGTCTAACTATTTATCTCTGCTTCGAACTCCCGTAATAACGCTCAGCGACTGAAGATTGAAAATGCTTATGTCAGCGGGCTCGATTGGATTCGAAACTATAGACATTCAACATGAAAGATTTTGCCGTGACACAAGAAAACCCCTCCGATTAGAGGGTGTACTTCCATTTGGTGCGGGGGGGGTGGGATTCGCACAAGCTGTGCAATGCTCCCCCGTTTTTATTGTGGGTTTGCATATTCGGTCGAAAGGATGCTGCCTCCTTTAGGTCATTGGTGCTCACATCTATCCACAGTTGAGGAGATAGAATGCAAGCGGAACGAGTTCTGGGAGACCGTGGGTTCAGATCCCAAGCCCGCAAGCAATTTATTGACCTTACTGTCGCTTTGCATTTCTGATGAAAATCTGATTTCGGTTAGACTGCGCCGTAAATGGGACACTCACCGATTCCTCGAATGGCTATTCCACAAGCCAGTGCTCAAGGAAGTAGTGAACTGTATTCATTAAGAGTGGCTTCGATTTCTTTGAGAGTTATTAACTCTGCCACCGCCGGTTTGAGCCGTGGTTGAAGATGGGAGGTATCTCGAAACTCGCAGTTGCAGTATCGCCAGCTATGGTGGTCTTCATTTCAACGGTGGCTATCTCTCTCGCCCTCAAATCCCCCGAAGGACTATTTCTTGCTCACTCGAGGGAGCACATACTTGCAAGATTTCTCTTGATAACTGCTATCTTCGCAGTGTCTGTAGAGGCCTTACCAAAATTCTTGCCTTCGATAGCAGTATGGTTAAGAAGGAAGAGGTTCTTCGGTCAACTCGTCAAGGCCAAGCCAGCCCACGGTACTGATTTCAGCAAGACAATCACTTGGATGATAAGACCTCTGCAGGGCATAGGGCTTTCGATGATATTCGCTCAGAGGCTTCTAAACCTGTTCGAGGTCTCTGCTGGAGCCTCTTATGTCAGCATCCTCCTCCGTCCGACTCTGTTCATGGTGAGCACAGCTCTAGTCGCCCTTCTACTTTCCGTAGTTTGGACACTAGACGATCTCGGCGGACGAATCTACAACGAGAAGACGGGCGAAGTGCATATGACTGGAAGCACCATTGGAGTAGTTCTACCCATAGTGTTTGGAGCTCTTGGTCTCTATAGCCTGTTCCAAATCAGCTCCCCCGCAATTGCTCTAGTGACGGTTATCGAGATAGCTATGGTCCTCTATCCACCATATGTGCTCTTAGCAGTCATCCACCATAGGCTTGTGAGTGTACGTGGTGCTAAACTGGAGAGTGAACTTCGACTTCGAAGCATCGAAACAAGGGTGTTATAGATCTCAGGATCCCGAGCTTGCAGTTGGTTTCCAGCTCAGGGCAAGAGCACCACCAATTATTCCTAGTATCGCACCGATGAAGAATCCACCCATTCCGAAGAGGCTTAGGATAGAGAAGATTAGCACTATTATCCCCCAGGTGGATGCCTGCGACGGCTGGGTGTGTAGCATCAAGGCTCCAACCAAGACTAGTACGCCAGCTATTAGACCAAAAGTGGACATGCCTCCGAAGGCACCCATTCCTGAGAAACCCATACCGCCCATCATCCCTCCATACCCTCCCATCATACCGCCCATCGGACCACCCCAAGCAGGCATACCACTTAACGCCCATGTCATAGTCGTCACTCCACTAGCCAGCATTAGAACTCCGGCAACAAGGGATAGAGCAAAAGCTGCTACAGGCTTTTCAGAACTGCGCATGTTGTTTGAATATGCTCGGCTGCATATGTATCTACCGACCCGCAATCACGCTCTCAACGTACGCTCCTCAGAATAACTATACTGTGCCATGTCTGCCCACTATTAGCATGGTGCGGGGGGTGGGATTCGAACCCACGAACCCCTAAGGGATGGGAGATCTGAGCCAAAGGCACCTCAGTCCCACGCCGTTGACCAGGCTGGGCGACCCCCGCACAAGATGACCCGGATTTTGCGTTTCTAAAAACTCTTTGAGCAGAACTGCTCAATTGAGATTTAAAGGAAGGACTCAGTGAGGTTGGAACTCGTGCCGGCGTAGCTCAGCCTGGTAGAGCACTCCGTTCAGGGCTCAAGTGCCTCGTAAGCACGGGGTCGCGCGTCCAATTCGCGCCGCCGGCTCTTCAACTCCTTTGAAATTGCCATGCCCTTATGTGATTTTCATTTCTTTCCAGAACTCGGTATGTTCCCTCAAGGACTAGAGTGTAGAGAATCGGTAGTCCCAAGAACGCCGAAAGAGGTATCACAGGCTCACGGGCTATTGATATTTCTGATAACACGAGGAGGAACATCGGCAATCCGCCAGCAATGCTGAGGAGTATCCCATACAACAAGCCCATCTTGAGTGAAGGCCCAAACCGCTTCCTGAAATGGGTAAAGAATATGGCCGGGAGCAAGCTGAGCAATACGCCTGTCCCGAAGATTGCAAGCGTACCTTCAATCGTAAACCTTGGACTCAAGTCTGAACTCAAAGCCACCCATCTCATCATGAGGCGCATGACTGTCCCTGCAAGCACGGCTCCTATGACGGAGATGACAAATCCATGAATCACCGCTCTTCTTCCAAGCGAGGACCAAGTGAACGCGACAGCAGAGCCGGAAGCCATCAGCACAGCCAGTAGCGCCAGTGGACTTGCCAAAGCAGCAGAGAGTCCGAACAGAACCAAGCCCGCCAATATCCCAGTCAAGCTGATCTTCCTTGGTATACTCATGCCGACTAGTGTGAAGAGAGTAAGCAACTTATTAATCTGCGTGAGAGTAATTTCACCAAGGACCGCGCTAAGGTGCGAAAGCCGAGACTGACGATATTATCTGCCTCAATCGGGCGAATCCCTCCACCGTCCTCCAAAATTCGTCAACCCGATACTTTGACGTTCTGCACAGTAGCTAGCCGAATGACTCCCTCGGCGGTCAAAGGAATTGGTTATAAACCACGACTATCGGAAGTTCTCCTACGATACCAAACTGAGAAGTGAGATGTTACGAATTCCCACCGAGAGGCAATAGCACCAATCCAGTCAGTCTGGGGTTGCGCTCTGTCACTGTTGGAGTGATGCGAAGTTGGTTGAACTTGTCCCACTCTCTCTGTCTTTCGCGATTGGCGTGACCTGCTCGCTGATGGCGTGCTGTCTGGGCATCTATCCCGGCCTCTTCGCCTACCTGCAGTCCAACGTCCAAAACCCGTCTCGGTTGCGCGCAGGGCTGCTGAGCCTTGGATTTGCATCGGGGGTTCTGTTGGCCGTGCTGGCGGTAAGCACCGTGTTCGTGGTTCTTCAGCTGCAACTGATGAGCTTGATGAGCCAAGCAATGCTTTATGTCGACATCGTCGGCTTCATCCTCATGGCCCTAATCGGGCTCGGCTACCTCACTGGAAGGACGATACGGATTCCTCTGCCTAGCGTCAGTCCACCAACATCGTTTCTTGCCTTCCGCGGGTACCTCGCCGCTCCGGTATATGGCATCTTCTTCGGCGGCCCGGGTGCGGCACACTGCACGTTGATGCTCGTAATCCCAATCATCTTCCTTTCCCTTTCGGCTCAAGATCCTACAGCTTTCTTCGCCAACTTCGGCGTGTACGCAATTGGGAGGGTCATTCCGATTGTGGTCATCGGGATGATGCTCCAAGACGCTCAGCTCCGCTTCCTCAAGCTGGTTGCGTCGCGCTCTGTCACCATCAATCGGGTCATAGGAATAATAATCATAATAAGTGGAATCAGTCTTTTCTTTGTAACATGAAGAAGGACTCGTTTCGAATCTCGCATCGAAAATAGATTGAGACTCCATAAAGCAGTTAATTTGGGGATAAGCCTACCCAAGGCACCTTGCCCGAAGCGACTTCCCAGTACTCGGAAGAGCTGGTGCACGAGCTCGTTCGACTTCGTGACGAGGTACTGAAGTACTCGCAGCTCTCTGAAAGAGAGCTCGCCACCATAAAGAAGGTCTCCCTGTGGATTAGGGCGTTGCAACAGGTTGTGAACGAGCCGATCCCCCTGAAGATTGACAAGCTAGCCGAGATGTTTCCGAACTTGAGGGAGGCCCATTTGGTCAAGGACGGCGTTGTTGAGCTGAAAGACAGAAGGGGGAGGAAGTTATCTGTTGAACTTGAGAAGTTCGCGCCGGAGCTTTTCGTCTCCGTAGTCCAAGACTCCGAGCTCAAGCTCCATCGCATAATTGAAGAGAGATATTCCCAGAGAGCCAAATTGAGGGAGCTCCTCAGGGTCGATCTCGTAATTGAAAAAGTGCCAATTTACGATAAGGAGATTGCGTACTTTCGGGTGTTCAATCAAAGCGACGATATCACGCGCATCTCGGTCGCGATTAGGAAGGAGGGAGATTGGGCGATTTACAAGCGATTTAGACTAGCGGCTCATCAAGAGACTACCGTCTATCTTACTGCACTCAAGGTTCTGGAGAGCCCTCTCCCCACGAAGTTCGAAATCAGATGCGGTGATCCAAAGGGGAATGACTATCGCCAGACCTTCAACGTTGGTCCGGTTCCTTCGCACCACGAGAAGCTGATTCAGCCGATCATCGGCGAGTAGTTTGGATTAGGGTTCAATAGCCTATCTCCGAACTTGGCCGGAGATGCCTCATTGACTTGACCCTCCCGCATCTCTTGCACTTGTAGAGCCCTCTCCCTCTTGGGTTGTAGTCTCTGGTCTCTACAACAGCTTCATGCTCCGTCCGCATCATACATCGTTCACAATAACGATAATCGGGCAAGAAGGGAAATCTTGCTCTCCCCGGCTACAAAAAGCTTGTGAGTTACAACTGAGAATTTTATAAGAGTGGGTTACGTGCTCACCCGTTGACCGCCGATGGTTGACCTCGTCACGCTAGGCGTTGTAGTTATCGTGCTTGGATTCTTAATCATCTTCTTGACCACTCTAATCTCTGCGAGGTCTCGCAGAAGGGACGGGGGGGAGGGTGGTACCGAGTTGAAAGGTGGCGGAGTGGTGATGATTGGTCCGATTCCCATAATCTTCGGGACTGATCCGAAATGGACGAGCATTGCAATCGTCCTCGCAATTATTTTGGTTGTGCTGAGCTTCATTTTCATGCAGTACGGAGTCTCCTCCCGATGAACCTGAATACCCTCTACCTCTCCGGATTCATACTGGTCTTCGCTGGTTTAGCAATCCTAGTGGCGGGGTCGGTCGGCTCACCGAATACCTCTGCCGCCGTGGTGGTATTCGTGGGACCTGTGCCCCTAGTTATTGGCAGTGGTCCCTACGGGAGTCAGCTTGCCTTGATATCGCTGGTGGCTTCGGTAGCCATCATCCTGTTGACGTATCTGTGGCTGCGGGGACGGAGAGCGGTTCGTCACGCCGAGAGCGAAATTCGCTAGAATTGCAACTATTCAGCGTGTTGTAACGAGATATTCTTGTAAAGATTAAATAGGGAACTCTGAAGTTGTCACTTCAATGCAGAAGATTCAGCCGATAGTGCAGCTCACCTCAATTGCGAGGACGAAACTCGTCGAAGTCTTGAACGAGCAGAAGGCAACAGACTCATTCCTACGGATAGATGTCTATCAATCGGGAGGCTGTGCTTGCAGTGGTGGTTACAAGTACGGCATGAGCCTCGAACAGAAGCCCAAGCAGACTGACGTCGTCGAAGACGTTGAAGGGCTGAAGATTCTGACTGACCAGAGCAACGTGGAATTCCTTAGAGGTTCCAAGATAGATTACATGGACACGCTTCAGAAGAGAGGGTTCAAGATCGAAAACCCCAATGTGGAAGCGGAAGGCTGCGGATGCGGCGGGCACTAACAATCGCAGTAGGGCGAGAGGCAAAGGGAGTGGGAGTGGATATCCATGCCCTCCCGATTCTCCTCGGTATTTGTCTCGCAATGAATACTAGTAAATCATGGCGTCGCTTGTCTTCAGAAGCTTCTCCGCATCCAAGAAATAGGGACGGATAAGACCTCTCTTCATCGCAGCCTCTATTACCCCTTGTTGAACTAGGAAGACCGAGTGGAATATTCTCTCTATATCATTTCTTCCCCAGGCCTGC
>JACPTA010000212.1 GCA_016193005.1 Nitrososphaerota archaeon
GAGATAATCAAGTTGACCCCATTCTACCTGTGTTAGGAGCTGCCTGACTGCGCCAGCCACCATCGGTCCCCTCCAGATCAGCGGTGTTTCGTCTTTGTAGAAGAATCCAAGCGACATTACCTTTATCCCGTGCGCGACGGGCGGAATCATGATCTGATTCCTCACCTCCGGACTACCCTTGACCCCCATCATCAGTGGGATGCTGGGACCGTAGATGTCTGCGTCTAGGATCCCCACCCTCGCACCAGTAGATGCGATCGCAAGCGCAAGGTTGACAGCTATCGTGGACTTACCGACCCCTCCCTTCCCGCTTGCGACCGCGATCACGTTCTTGACCCCTTTCAAGACTTCGGAACTTTCATACGGGCGAGTCGCCGCTATGTTTGCTCCAACCTTCATCTGGACATCTTTGACACCTTTCAAGGTTCTTACAGCTTCCCTTGCCTCCTCCTCGAGCTTACTCCTGAGGGGGCACGCTGGTGTGGTTAGGTTAAGCGTGAAAGAGACCACATTGCCTTCGACACGAATATCCTCGACCATGTGTAGCGAGACGATATCCTTGTGTATCTCCGGGTCATTGACCTTCCTCAGTGAATTGATGACATCGTCTGCCGTGACCATTTTTCGGCGGGTCGCGGGCCGTCCAGCTTAAAAAGTTATAACGTAAGTTATGACCATCCTTAACAATCCCAACAGATTACCGCGTTGATTCACCAAATTGCGGAGCTCTAGAATCACGATTACCCCGATCTACGGGATCCCGCGTGTGAGAAAGGGGGAGGACCTCCCATCTTTGGTCATTTCTGCGATGGGCAAAACTGGCCTAGAACTTCAGGATGGAGATGTAGTTGTAATCACTCAGAAGATCATATCAAAAGCTGAGGGGATGGCGATTGACCTGACCGATGTCACACCTGGGAGAAAGGCGAGAAGACTTGCAAAGTCGATGAGCAAAGATCCGCGCGTGGTCGAACTGATTCTGAGGGAGGCGAAGAGGGTGGTGAGGTCCGGGCACGGGGTCATGATTACGGAGACGAGGCACGGCTTTGTGTGCGCAAATTCTGGCGTCGATCAGTCGAACGTGGATGAGGGCTATGCAACGATCCTACCGGTCGACCCCGATAGCTCAGCAAGAAGGATAAGACGGGAGCTTGAGAAGAGAACAGGGAGGAAGGTCGCCGTCGTCATCACCGATACCTTTGGAAGACCTTGGAGAGAGGGTCAGGTAGATGTGGCGATAGGGTGCTCTGGGATAAGGCCGCTCTCCTCTCTGAAAGGCACGCTCGACCCCTACGGCTACAGGCTCAAGGTCACGGAGCCTGCGGTTGTTGACGAGATCGCAGCCGCCTCCGAGCTGGTCATGCGCAAACTGGATATGGTCCCCGCCGCCTTGGTGAGGGGGGCAAGATACGAGAGGGGTGAGACGGGGATTGGGAGTCTCATAAGGCAGAGGAAGATTGACCTCTTCAGGTAGGTCGCAATGAAGCTGGTTGCTCTCGCCGGAGGAACTGGTTCCGCCAAGCTACTGCGAGGCCTGAAGTCGGAGATAGGCAAGTTCACAGTGATCGCAAACGTGGGAGATAATGTTTGGATGCACGGCCTCTACGTCTGCCCGGATATTGATATTGCGATGTACACTCTGGCAGGGATAGCCGATACTAGGAAAGGATGGGGAGTGAAGGGAGATTCTTTCAGGATGCTAGAGCAGATGGCGCTCTTGCGAGGTGAGACCTGGTTCAGACTTGGCGACCGTGACCTTGCGATTCATCTCCTAAGAACCGAGATGCTGAAGGAGGGCAAGACGCTCACGGAGGTGACGGTCTTCGCCTTGGACGCGTTGAAAGTCAGGCAGAGAATCCTGCCCGTCACGGACGCGCCAGTGGAGACACGAATACTCACCAAGGAAGGGGACCTTCATCTTCAGGAATTCTGGGTAAGGAGAAGAGCCAGGGTCGCCGTGAAAGATGTGGTGTACAAAGGCGCAAGGGAAGCCCACCCTACCCGAGAGGTCGCATCCGCAGTCGACGAAGCTGACAAGATAGTCATCTGTCCCGGTAACCCAGTAACCAGCATCATGCCCATCCTGGCTGTAGACGGGATGCAAACGCTCTTGGCTTCCAGCAAGGCTGAAAAAATAGCGGTCTCTCCAATGATCGGGAGCCGTCCTTTTAGCGGGCCAGCGGGCAAGATAATGCGCGCATTGGGCCAGGGCACAGATTCTGTGGCTGTCTCGAAGATGTTTGCGCGCCTGATCGACAAGATCGTGATTGACGAGTCTGATGTGGGAATGAAAGGCAAGATTGAAGAACTTGGAGTTCGATGCCTGGCAACGAGAACGGCCATGAACAACCGCAGTCAAGAGAGAAGGCTGGCGAGCTTTCTCATCGAGGCGTAGAGAATGGACTCTGTAGCCGTCCTCATCCCGGTCAAGGCGAAGGACCCCAAGAGCAGACTCGCCAGCGTACTGAAGACCGACCAGAGGAGGCAGTTGATGGTGGCAATGCTAGAAGATGTGATTCAGGCCTTGATGGATGCCAGATTGATACAGAGTACATGGGTTGTCTCGAGCGACCGTGACCTTCTCAAGCTTGCTGGGAGGTACGGGGTGAAGGGGATAGAGGAACCCGAAGACAGAGGTGTCAACGCGGCGGTCCGGGCCGGAATGAATGAGACGCGCCAGTTTGGGGCCTCGTTGATCATCCCTGCAGACATTCCGTTCCTCGATGCGAAGGACATCAGGAATGTCATCACGCTCTATAGGCTGGGGGCGTCGGTTGTTGTCTCTCCATCAGAGGCGCTTGACGGTACGAACCTCCTGCTTCTCGAACGGGGAACTCCGTTCAGGCTTCACTATGACGACGACAGTTTCAAGAAACACATGGGAGAAGCCGTCGAAAGAGGCATTCCTGCGAGCATGTACTATTCTCAATCGGTTGCATTCGACATAGACAGCTCAAGAGACCTCTACAGAGTGTTCAAGATGACGAAGAGGTGCAGCACGATGACGTTCCTCGCCAGGGTCATGCGGAAGAGCAGAATGAAACAGACGATGCAAGAGGATGAAAACCAGCGTCCTCGTCGAAAATTGTAAAGTAATCTCCTCGCCTATCAGCGAGGGCGTTCGCTCAATCTTGATAGAGGGAGGGAGGATCGAGCGCCTCTCTGATTCGCCGACGCAGTCGGTACAGGGCGAGGTTGTCCGACTCGACGCGCATGAGTGCACAGTCTCACCTGGTCTGGTCGACACCCACTGCCACCTCTTCCAGCAAGGTGCCTCTCGTAGAGTTCTCGACCTGAGGGGTACCACAAGCATCACGAGCATCAGGCTCAGACTCTACTCAAGGGTTGGTAGAGCGACCCAGGGGGAATGGATACTCGGGGGCGGTTGGGACCAAGAAACGCTATCGGACGCAAGGTTTCCAACCAGGCAGGACATAGACGATCTTACTCCCAACAACCCTACCCTCCTCACGAGGGTCTGCGGGCATGTCGGCCTGCTCAACAGCCCTGCCATTGAGGCACTCGCTGTTGGGGAATCCGATCCTACGGGACCAGAGCTCGTCGAGAGAGACAGTCAGGGAATGCTGACTGGGATAGTGCGGGAAGGGGCACTGGAAAGCGTGCAGACGAAAATCCCCAGGCAATCTCTGGCAACGACTCAAGAAGACCTTCTGACCGCCGAGTACGAAGCTGCCAAGAACGGAATAACCACGATCCACTGCATTCTCTCCGACAATTTTGGGCAGGAACTCCAAGTGCTCAGGTCAGCGCACGAACAGGGCAGGCTGTCCCTCAGGTACAGGATTTACGCGCCGTCGGGCTCACTGGAGCCCATGGAGAGAGGGGAGCTCGCAGCATTTCCCCAAACGAAGATGCTCTCGCTCAAGGGGGTGAAGCTCTTCGCCGACGGGTCCTTGGGCGCAAGAACCGCTGCACTCTCGCAGCCCTACTCCGACGATCCTTCGGCAAAAGGCGTCCTCAGGTACACGAGCGAAGGACTCGTCTCGGTCCTCTCCAGAATTGGTGCGCTCGGGATTCAGGCCGCAGTTCACGCAATCGGTGATGCGGCGGTATCCCAGACCCTGGAGGCATTTGAGGAGGTCGAGGGGAATTATGGCAGACGGTGGAGGATCGAACATGCAAGCCTGACTAACCAGGACATCCGAAGGCGGATGAAGGATCAAGACGCCTGCGTCACCGTTCAGCCACACTTTGTGATCTCAGATCCGTGGGTGGGGCGGCGATTGGGAAGTGAACGGCTGAAAGACCTGTACACCTTCAAGTCGTTCGTTGAGGAAGGCCTCAAGGTCTCAGCGAGCTCCGATGCACCCGTTGAGCCGCTCAGCCCCCTGTTGGGTATCTGGGCAGCGATGGTGAGGAGCGGCTACGGAGAAGAAGAGAGGCTCAGCCTGACTGAGGGGCTCGCACTCTACACCTCGAACGCAGCTTACCTGTCGTTCGATGAAGATAGCCTGGGTCGTATCGAGGAGGGTTTGGCGGCCGACCTGACCATCTTCGATTCAGACATCAGCGAGATGCATCCAGCCATTTTAAGGCGGGTTAGTATTGCGAACACGATAGTTAACGGAGACCTCGTCTACTCCAGCGAAGGCATCAGCTGAACTGGCTGGTTGAACGGCCGGGGCCACCAGCGTTCCACACCCAGCCCAAATCCCGAGTTGAGCCAAGTCGGGGATTCGAAGCTCCAAAATGCGCAAATCGGCCTGAAGATGCGGAGGGTCCTCAGGCTTTGGACGGCCATTCGGGGTGGAGATTCCTGGAACTCGAAAGGACGGACATTCGCGGGCATCATATCGACCAGTTGAACGAGAACCTCATCCAGGACCTCCTCATACACTGGGCGACCTACGCGGCCCTCCTTCCCTATGACGGAAAGAGGGAAGTTCCACACGGCGTAAACGGGGTCGATGACCGGTGACTGTTTCTTGCTACGCGATATAGGGAGTGCTGGATGAATCAAACTTCCTGACTGTCTCGAAAGTCCCGCCGTCCCGGAACGCGGTGTACCGTGATACTTCAGGGAAGAAGTAATCCAACGGTCGGACCGCCATCTGTGCAGCTATGTGACCTTCCCCCAGAAACTCCGAAGTTATCTCTCGGCCCAATTCTCTAACCTGCCCGTCATCGGTGTAGCCAAGACTGTGGAGGTACTCGTGTAGCAGAATCATGAACACGTATGAGTTTCTCATCTTCTTCGATTTGGTCAACCTCCAAACGATCTTCAGCAGGTTACGGTTCATGACGATCGCATTCGAACCCAATTCGTGGTAGGCACCAACAATGTTCGTTAGGTCGCCAAGAACAAGGGTAAGGCCTGCCCTGTGCAATCCTAGCTCGTTCTCAGCGGCTCGTTTTACGAGCTCGAACGTCTCGTCATACGTGTCGCATTCAGCGAGTCTGCGGGCGTTCTCGGTGTATCTCACCGTGGTTCCTCTCTCTCGGTAATTGGAAGATGGTAAATAAGGTTCTGTTAACGTGTCGGGATAGATTGTAGCTTAATTCCGAAAAGCGCTAGTTAATTGCCGGGCGAAAACGAAACCAGGCGCAATGCGTTTCCTAGTGAGCGCGAGGCCGATCTAGATCGAACCGAAATGAAGGTTTTTCAGAATTGTGCAAGCTAGTATTGGGACAGGGGCCTAAATACCAAGTACGAGTCCAACGCCGTGAAAGGCGTCAAGTCGGTCCAATTCACTTACAGACCAACGGAGCAGACGCAAGAACTCCTCGAAACATTCCGAATGATGGTCAACCACGCCATTCATATCTCTCTCGAAGAGGGAATTAAGGGCAGGCTCAACCTCCGCAACAGAATCTACAAGGAGTTCCAAGAGAAGTATGGCGTCATCTCCTGTTATCCTTACTCGGTGGCCGAGGTCGCATGGAGCATTGTGAAGAAGCACAAAAGATGGCAGAGGAGGCCCTTCGCCTCTCGCCTGATGATGAAGATGGACGCCAGCAACTACTCGTTGAACTATGCCATCCTCAGCATTCCCTTCAAGAAGGGCCAGCGGATTTGCATCCCTCTCGAATACGGCGACTACCAGCGCTCATTTCTCATGGATATGACCCTCAAAAGGGGTTCTGTCACGCTTACTGCTCGCACGATAAGTATCAGCTTCTCGAGAAGGATCGCGGAGACCGAGCCCATGAGCAAAGTCGGCTACGATTTGAACGAGAAATCGATAGTCGGATCGGACGGAACGAAGTATGGCCTCTCGGAGGTCGCCCGCCTCCACACCGAATATGGTGTCAGACGCAGGGATTTCTACGAAAAGCATCCTCGTGATGAGAGGCCGAGGCGGAAATTCTCCGAAGGGTCGAGGGAGAGGAACCGAGTAAAGCAGTTCCTCAACCGAGTCTCGAAGGCCGTGGTGGAAAAGGCTAGGGCCAACAAGCAGGCAATCATCCTCGAAAGGCCGAAGGGGATACGACGTGTCCACCAGAAGGGGAACGGCGAGGGGCGAGAGAGGAGACGCAGGATCTCCCAGTGGCCGTTCAGGATGCTCCAGCAACAGATAGCATACAAGGCTGCATGGGCTGGAGTTCCTGTCGAGTTCGTTGACCCAAGAAATACGTCCAAGACCTGCTCAGACTGCGGTTTCATCAATCGGAAGCTGAAGCTGACTGAAAGAGAGTGGCGATGCCCATCTTGTGGTGTCAATCTCGACCGCGACCTCAACGCTGCCGTGAATATAGAGCGTCTCGGTAAAATACCATGTCTGCCATTGGTTCGGGCAGGAGCGGAAGGCAGAGGAAGCGATGAGGGGGAACGGGAACAGAGGGAGGCGACCCTAATCCTTCGAGCAGATGCCTTCAAGGAAGGTCTTCAGGCATGTCCCGAAGACTGATAGAACCTAAATAAGCATCCTGATACCCATTGAAGCAAACTGGCCTGAAGATGAGCACTACCGTAGAACCATAATTGGTCTTTATCCGCCCACTCTCAGGAGAATGGCCACCCCTCCGCCTTCCCACTCTGAAACCACCAGAAGAACTGAGCCACCGCGCCCTGAACCTGCCTGTAGAAGTACTATCTCACATGCATCTATACGTTTGAACGACCACAAAGCGAGCAGAATATCGCGCCTGGCTCGAGCTGAGTCGAGCAGTACTTGCATCTTCCATTAGCGATCGTCGGAGGCTGCGGTGGAGTTGCTTGCTGAGCCTCGCTGCCACCTGCCTCTGAAGAAATCCTCCTCCTCCTGAACCTCGAAGCAAGGAAGATTGCCGCCTCAAGCATCCCTATGATGGGGATCCACAGCGCCAGGTCCAGCAGGGGGCCTCCGTCAGCCGTGATGAACGCTATGAAGACGAACACAACCACCCAGATCAGTATCCGGTTCTTCTTGAAGAAACCGGGGTCGACTATCCCGAAACTGATGAAAAGGAAGATGAAGACGGGGATTGTGAAAGCTACCCCGCTTAGAAATATCGTGAGGAAGACGACGAAGTAAAAATCTGCGCCGTCCACGAAGGGCGACACCTGTGAGATGACGAAGAAGGAAGAGAGGCCGATTATCAGGAATTTTGCAAGAACGAAGTACCCGAACAGGGTCCCGACTGCGAAGAAGGCGGACGCCGCACCCACGAAAGGGTACAGGAGCCTCTTCTCGCGTGGTAGGAGGGCGGGACTCACGAACTTGAATATCTCGTAGGCAACGATCGGAGTGTTGAATACCATCGCCAAGATCAGCGAGGCAACCAAGAAGATCTCCAACGGCTCATTCAGCTTGTTTGCAATTAGGGTCCATCCGACCGGAAGTATGTCCGCCTTCACCCTGCCGAGGAAGATCGAGACGATTGTCACGTATTGTCCGCTGAAGCTGAGGACCTGCTTCGGATCGGCTGGGACTGCAATGAATACCACAAGCAGCGCTACAAAGCTGAGGAAGATCACCTTCGCGCGGTTCCTCAGCTCTATGAGATGTTGCCGGAAGGTCATCGGCTCTTGGGAAGACGTGGTGTCGCCTATGGTAGGTCAGCCGACTTCCCGCTTGGCACCCGTATTTGAATCGTACAAGAGTGCTGAATCGGCTGGATTCGTTCCTTCATGCTCTCTCTCGCCCGTTATCATGAACTAATTGATTCCTCATAACAGGTACGAACTGTCTCAAAGCTCTTGCCTGTTTCACGGAACGGCGGAAAGGATAGTGACGTCCTCCACCGATCAAAATCGGTGGCTTCCCGCTTCAACGCCTTGGCTTACCATTCCCCGAAGAGATGGCAGAGGCTTCGGCTCAGCGAGTGACGACCCTCCGTCCGAGGGCGGGCTCCTTCTTCTTATTGAGAGGATGCCAAGCCTTTTGGCCAGCTTCGCAGAGTTAAGGTCTCTTTGTAGCTTCTCGCCGCAGTGAGAACAGTGGTGTTGCCGTTCGGATAGGGCTTTTGGGACCCATTCCAGGCAGTTATAGCAGAACTGAGTGGTCCCCCACGGGTCTACCATGATGAAGTGTTTTCCCAGCATCTCCGCTTTGAAGTGAGCCTTTCTGATGAACTTGCAGAAGGATGCGTCCGCCATCGATTTTGCAAGATTGTGATTCCGGAGCATGTTTTGGACATTCAACCCTTCAAGGACCAGAACGTCGTTCTTCTTGTAGAGTTCAGCCATCTCTTTGTTTTGAAAGTCGTCTCTCTGCCTTTTCACGTGTAGATGAAGTTTGGCGAGAGAGAAGCATATCTGCTTCCACCTTTTCGATCCCCTTTGCCTGCGAGGTAGCCTTCTTTGAAGCCGTTTGATCTTCTCCTCTGACTGCCTCAGAAATTTGGGGTATTCGATTGATGCTCCGTTGTCGAGGGCAGCGAATTTCTCGAAGCCGAGATCTATGCCACTGATCTTTTCGTCTGGAACGATCTCGACGGGTGGCCTCTCTGGTGCCTCTGTCTTTGTTATGAAGATTGCGTACCACTCTCCAGCTTCGTATTTGATCGACAGGCGCCGAATCTCTCCACGCATAGCTCTATGCAGGAATATCCTCAGTGAGCCAATCTTCGCCAGGTAGAGCCTGCTGGTCTGGTTGTTGAGCTGAAAGCCAAATTGTGGATATGTCAGGGAACGATATTTGGAATATCTCTTGTTCTTTGGGAACCTCGCCCTTCCCCCAAGGTAGTTCTTGAATGCCGAATGCACCCTGTCAGCTGTATTCTGCACCACTTGGCTGAATATGGTTTGAAGATTGTCGTTGTTGTTCCTTCTCTTCCCCAGCGCCATGGCTCTGAGGTCCGTCTGTGTCAGTGATTCTCCGTTCTCTTTGTATCTTCTTATCTTTTCGTCTCTCAGCTCATTGTAGAGTTTGCAGAGAAGGGACAGGTTGCGCTTTAGCCGCATTCCCTGCTCCCTGGTTGGGTAGGTGCGGTACTTGTAAGCCGAGAGCAACAATTACAAACCGGTTCTGAATATTTAAGGCCCAATAAAGAAGGACATTCATCCACTGAAGGAATTCAGCGATCTTCTGCCGCAAATTTATATAAGCGAATGCGGTTCAGCATGCCAAAAGATGAGAACGATGGATTGGGGTCTGCAAAACCGCCTGTCGCGCTTCATCAAGCCATCGACCGGTCATTCAGTCATGCTAGCTTGTGATCACGGTTACTTCATGGGTCCAACTCACAAACTGGAAGAGCCGCGGAGGACCATCGAGTCGTTGATTGGTTATTCAGATGCACTCGCGGTCACGAGGGGCGTGCTCCGCACGTCCGTAGATCCAAATTGGGACACGCCGATAATCCTCCGAGTCTCCGGTGGAACGAGCATCTTGCGTGAGGACCTGAGCGATGAAGGGATAACGACCTCAATGCAGGACGCGTTGAGGCTGAATGTTTCTGCAGTCGCGCTATCCGTCTTCGTCGGGGCATCACATGAGAAAGAGACCCTCCTGAACTTGGCAAGGCTTGTTGACGAGGGTGAGAAGCTGGGAATGCCAGTCATGGCCATAACTGCGGTTGGTAAGGAATTGGAGAAGAGAGACATTGGCTGTCATGTGGTTAAGACCTACTATTGCGAAGATTTCTCGAAGGTCGTACAGGGGTGTCCTGTGCCATTAGTTGTGGCAGGCGGACCGAAATTGAAGACTGAGGCGGATGTATTCGAGTTGGCCTACAATGCGCTCCGGGAGGGGGCCGTGGGAGTAGATATGGGACGGAACATTTGGCAGAACGAAAGTCCTGTTGCGATGATCAAGGCGATAAGGGCGATCGTTCATGAGGATGCGAACGCGAGGGAAGCCCTGGATTCGTACAACGAGTACAGAAGAGAGCGCGCGAATGTCGCCAAACCCGTTCAGCTATAGAAGAGAGTCAGCACAGCGTCCTGGATGCATGTTTGAGGTTACCAACTACTCCATGCAACAGGGGGTTTCCAACCAAGCGTATTGGGAACGCAAGCTAGATCGTGGTGCGGAGCTCGGGCATCCGCTTCTCATGCCAGCGTGCTCTCAATTCGTACGAGTGCGCGACCTGAAGTATCAGGTTCTCGCTGTACGGTCTGGACGCCAGCTGCATTCCTGTCGGCAACCCTGAGGTGGTAAAGCCGTTCGGCATAGCGATAGCCGGGAACCCGGTCAAATTGAATATGGCGGTGCATTTCGTTAGAGCCGTCGAGACGTCGATTTTTTCTCTCCCAACAAGGAATTCGCGCTCGTCGATTGCTGGAGCAGGTATCAGCGTTGTTGGTGTTACAAGCGCGTCGTACTCGGAGAATACATCTCTGAGAATCTTACTAACATAAACTCTCTTCAGCTGCTGGGCTTTCAAGTACTGCGTCGCGAGTAGCATCCTGCCCTGATCCAGCCTGGGCAGCACGTCACCACCTAGCTCTCTCCTCTTCACTACGTCACTCAGGACGCTGTCGTATGAGGTGCTCGCCTCACTCAATAGAATGAAGAGAAGCACACTTCTTGCCTCTGCAGCGTGCGGAAACTTGACCTCATCATCCACCTCGAAGCCAATCTTCTCTAGCACCCTCAACGAAACTTCCAGATTCCGCTTCACATCTTTATGGATCCCATCCCAGAAGAACTCCTTCGGCACTCCTATCCTGACCCTCTTCGCATCCACATTATCGATGTGATGTCTCTTTCCCGTCAAGACCTCCATCAACAATGAAACATCTTCCACAGTCTTCGCCATCGGACCAGCGTGGTCGAAGCTCCAGCTCAAGGGGACGACTCCCCGCCTGTCCACCAGTCCGTAGGTGGGTTTCAGGCCCACCGTTCCCGTGAGCGAAGCGGGTATTCTGATGGATCCGCCTGTATCGGTCCCCAAACTACCCAAGCAGAAGGACGCGGCGATGGCAGCTGCCGACCCGCCACTTGAGCCCCCGGCCATGCATTTCGGATTCCAAGGGTTGCGAACTGTGCCATAGTGTGGATTGATAGAAGTCACACCGAGGGCTATCTCGTGCATGTTCAGTTTTCCCAGGAATACCGCCCCCGCATCCCTCAGTCTCTTCACAACGGGGGCGTCGTTCCTCGCAGGAACGTTTGGAAGCACAGTGGTGCCTGCAGTCGTAGGAACACCTTTCACGTCGTAGATATCCTTGATTCCGATCGGCAGGCCGTGCAATATTTTGCCTCTCACGTGAGTCGCGCTCGAATCTTTCTCCCTGGCGTCCTTCTCCGCGTCTCGCCGCATTAGTAGTGTGAAGGTCTTGTAAAGCCTGTCATACTTTGCAATTCTCCCGAGAAACTCAGAGATGAGCTCGGACGGCTTGATATCTCCAGCCTGAAGCATCCTTGAGGCGCTTGTTAGCGTTAGCCTTGCAATATCCAAACGCTAGTCTCCAGCTTCGGATCGAAACGAGAAAGCGGGCTCGCCGAGCTCATCACGCCACGCTTCAGCCGCCGACTCAAGGTCATCGACCATCCTGCCTGTCTGCCGTCTAACTTTCGTAGCCACAACTTTATTCAGATTGGTCCCGTAGCATTCCCGTGCGATAGACACCATCGTTCTTGCGGAGAGGTGCACTTTCAAGACGACCGCTGGCCATCTTCCTCATATTAAACATCAGGGCTGGAGAGAAATACGAGAGTGACGGACAAAGCCTTGCTGCAAGCGGCCGAAATGCCATGAAGGCGAAGACGGCCTAGGTCAACCTCCAAATGCTTAACTTCGCTGACGCTCGAACCTCGACCGAGTGATTCATAATTAAGAAAGTACTCATCGCGCTTGGTAATTATCCCACGATTGAGGACGAGGCAAGAGATCTTCTGGAAAGGGTCGCGAAGCCTGATGTCGCAGTTGGTTATCTCGATGAGGACGAGCTTATCAAAAGGATAGAAGAAGTGAATGCGGTAATCCTCGGTGCCCCGAGGCTCACGCGCAAGGTCATTCTAGGTGCTAGAAAGCTCGAGGTGATATGCAGGCGCGGGATAGGAGTCGACAACATTGACGTCAAGGCTGCTTCTGAACAGGGTGTGGTCGTGGCGAATGTGCCAGAGATCCTGACGCCAACCGTAATGGAGCATGCGATCATGCTGATGCTCGCCGTGTCGAGGAAGCTAGTACGCGCGGACCAGTCGGTTAGAACAGGGAAATGGGAGAAGTTCGACTGGGTGCTCAATCCTGAGCTCGGTGGGAAGGCAGTGGGAATCGTGGGCCTTGGTAGTCTCGGATCCGCGCTGGCGAAAGTTGCCAGAAATTCATTCGGCATGAGCGTACTTACAAACGACAATCCACATTTGAGGCCAGACAACGTGAAAGAGGCCGGCGCAAAGGTGGTCCCTTTCGAGAAGCTTCTCAGAGACTCGGACTATCTGGTGTTGACAGTTCCGTTGACGGACGAAACCGAGAGTATGATAGGCGAGAGAGAGCTACGCATGATGAAAAGGAGCAGTTTCTTAATCAACGTTGCCAGAGGATTGCTCATCGACGAAGTTGCGCTCTATAGAGCCCTGAAGGACGGCACGATAGCCGGCGCCGGCCTCGATGTCCTTGAAAGACAGCCCCCCGAGCCCGACAACCCTCTGCTCAGGTTGGAGAACGTAGTACTCACCCCCCACTGTGCAGGCCTAACCATCGAGACCTCACGAAAACTTTCAATGGTTTGCGTAGAAGCAATAACCAAACTCTTCAAAGGAGAGATGCCCTCCCCTCCCCTAAAAATCCTCAACCCTGATGTGGCGCGCGAATACATCGCGAAGTCGAGACAGGCCTGAGTCCTCGCGTTCGATTTGACTCACAGCACGGAGCCATTATCGTATTAGTCAATGGGATGGAGCTTCACACGAGGTGTCGAGTACCACGATATCCCATTGCGCAGGAGAGTTCGTCTTGCCAAAGACAACCGAAGCGGGGCTCCACAGAGCATCTTCAGAGCCGGTGGCGCCATCCAGTGAACCCACTTTCAACCCCGGCCAACCAGACGGCGAGGCAAGATTGAAATGTGTCGCTCGAAGGGTGCTGGCCACTGAGAGATGAGGTCGCAAGGGTACAGCTAGGTGAGGAGCATGGAAAATCAACTCAAAAGGAACCTCTACCAAGGAAAAACTTGTTTTGGTACCTGGATAGCTTCTGGCAACCCCAGCTCAGCCGACATACTCAAGAATCTGAGCTTCGATTGGTTCGTCATCGATTCAGAGCACTCCGCCATAGGAGCGGAAACGATTGGCCACATGATGCAAGCCGTTGGTGGTAGCAACGTCGTGCCTCTCGTTAGAGTGGGTCTCAACGACCAGTACCTTGTCAAGCTGGCCCTCGACGCCGGGGCATACGGTGTCGTCGTTCCACTAGTGAACAGCAAGGCAGATGCTGAAAAAGCCGTAAGTTTCGCCATGTACCCGCCACGCGGTATTCGCGGGGCGGCAGGGACGAGGGCATCTCGCTATGGCCTCGATTCAAAAGAGTACCTGCGGACAGCCAATGCCGAGATTATGGTAATTGCCCAAGTTGAGACCACAATTGCCCTGAGCAACATAGACGAAATACTCAGTGTGGAAGGAATTGATGTAGCGTTCGTTGGGCCTTCGGACTTGACAATGTCTCTGGGTCTGATTGACGACCGCTCCAATGTCCGGGTCATTGAGGCGATGAATAAGGTCGTGAAGGCGTGTCAGAATCGTGGCAAAATCCCTGGTGTGATGGCAAGCTCGACCGATGAAGTGAAGAATGCTGTAGAAAGGGGTTTCAGGTTCATATCGCTGGCTTCTGACGTGAGATTCCTGATGCAGGGAGCTCGCGCGTTCTTGAACGCGGCAGGAAGAAGCTAACATCCGTGTAACCAGACCGGTGTTTGGGATCCCCCAAATCACAAGACGCTTATGTCTATCACACGAAAGTATATTAGAGCGGAGCACCATCCGACTATCATGAGTCGGACTGGGAGAAGGACGGCTAAAGCGAAGGTTGACAATCCTCAGCTGGCGATTGCTCAAGAAGGCGGATTCTTGGAGAACAGACTGACAAGACGCCAAGCATTGAGTACTGCGGGAAAGGCCGCGATAGGTGTGGTCGCTGCGGCAGTCATTGCAGGCGGCGGATACGCTGCCTACACATCACTTGCTCCAAGCGCGCCAACCAAGGTCCGCCTGGACTTCACGGCTTGGGACTATGCGGTAACGTCGATCAAGGACAACATTGAGAAGTTTCAGGGGCTGAACCCCAATATCGAGGTGACGATGACTAATGCGGCGTACTCTGACTATCTAACGTTCATGGCACAGCGGTTCACGGCGAAGACGCCCACCGACGTAGCCTATGACGGTGAGGACTGGCTGGCGCAATGGGCATCGTCGGGTTGGGTCGTCCCTCTACAGGACTACTGGGACCAGTACCAGACGAAGAAGAAGTGGAACGATTACGTCAGCGACATGGTCCCCTTTGCCAAGGAGTCTATGATATTCCAAGGGAAGATCTACGGACTACCTTATTATTCGGATACGTTCAACTACATGTTCAACAACCAGGTCTTCGATAATAACGGCATAGAGGCGCCGAACGACTGGGATGATGTCCGAAACGCGGCGCTGAAGCTGAAGCAGGGCGGCATGAAGTTCCCCTACCTGCAGTCTTTTCAAGGACTCAGTCCTTTTGACTTTTACCAACTCTTCTCGGGAGCGATGGGAAGGGGAGCGACGCTACTAGACTCGAACAACAACCCAACTTTCAGCCCCTCATCCGGGGACCCCTTCTTCGACCAACTCCAGTGGGTCGTGGACGGGATAAACAAGGACCAGTTCATCAACACCGACTACACGGCAATCATAGAGTCAGATGTTGTGAAGAAAATGGGCGGAGGTGATGGGGCGATGACCCTCCTCGCCAAGTACAACCTGGCCGCCATGAACTCACCTGGGAGCTCACCAAGCGCTGGGAATTTCGTGCTCGGGCTGATGCCAGGCAAGACGCACACCGCCTACGGGTTTGCAAAGATGTACAACCTCACAAAGATGGCAGTAGATAGGGGCAAGGATGTCGTGCAAGCCGCGATAACTTACATCGAATACTTCGGAGCAAACGATGGGCCAGTCCTGAAGAGGTGGGCCGTGGAGAACGTCCTCTGCTTTGGTTTTGTCTCTTCCTTCAACGACCCGGAGATCGCGGATTCGATAGTGAAGCTATACGGACCGGACGCGACGGATAGCGTGAAGCAACAGTTCCAGCTAGCGCACGGGGTACCTCACCCTGTTTGGTTCGGCCAATGGCTCGATTACTCCAACAAGGAAGCGATACTTCCAGCGCTACG
>JACPTA010000060.1 GCA_016193005.1 Nitrososphaerota archaeon
CGACGCGGTGAAGGGGGCACATGAGGTCAAGGCGTACTTCATGAAGAGGGAGGAGGCGCTCAAGGTGCCCGGCCTTGTGAAGCTCGCCAATACCATGCCCCCGTCTCTGGACACCTTGAGAATCGTGCAGATAGGGGACGTGGACACCCAGGCGGATGGGGGAGTCCATGTCGCGAACACCAAGGAAATCGGGGAGATCATAGGGAAGGGGACGGAGAACAAAGGCAAGAGTAACCGCAGGCTCTACTTTACCGTTGCCTAGCTAGTCACTCTCCTCACGCTCTCAGGTAGAGCAGGGACGCTACACCCACAAGCAAGACGACTATTCCGAGTGCCTGGTTCTTCTCGACCCTCTCCTTCAATATCAACACTGCTAGGGCAACGGTAAAGACGGTTCCAATCCCTCCAAAGGTTGCAACTATCGGGAGCGACTCCCCACCGCTTATCTGCCTCAGATTCAACGCAAATGCAAAGACTCCGACGGTCTCGAGTACCCCCATCAAGAGCAGCCGTCTGGAAACTCCCTCGAATCTGGGCCGGACCGCCTGATTCAGGAGGGGAGCGGAGACGAACCCAATCGCAGCCGAGCCAACTCTCATGAAGAGAGCAGGTAGGAGGTAACCGATATTCTGGTCAGCATAGCCAAAACCAGCCCATGTCATACCGAAGAGCAGGGCGGCGATCAGCCCTGACCCGGCACCGACGCTGAGCCGGCCGGCTGAGCCTTTCAAATGACCGCCCAGCTCCGATAGCCTAGTGGAGACTAGTACGACGCCGACTACGATCACTGAGAGAGTGACGGCCGTAGTTGGTGAGAGCGAGCCACCGAACAACAGCAGCGATATCACGGTAGTGATGGCCGGAAAGGAATTGACCAACGGGGAGACTACGGAAAGGAGGCCTGTCTGAAAGCCGCGGTACATGAAAATGAATCCGAAGAAGTTGGCCACGGATACAAGCACCAGGAGCCCAATCATCGTTCCGGCGATCTCGAAGCTCAGCCCAAGAAGTGGCGCAGTGAGAAGCACTCCGGCGCCGCTCAAGAGGAGTACGTAGACTGTCGTCTTGAAATAACCGATGCGGCCTATGACGTCCTTCGATAGGTAGTCCGATGTGCCAAAGCAGGCGGCATTCAAGAGTCCTATGAGGATCGGCGTTACGAGCAATCGGTTCCCCTTTCGTCAATCACCCCACAGCTATTCGGCATAAATCATGGATGAGGCTTGAAGGTAAGGTCAGATGGCCCAGTCGTTAGCGCTCTCCCCAAACAGTCTTGAGAATTGCGATCACCTCTTCATCCTCGACCGATTCGAACCGTTCGTAGAACTGTCCGATGGCATAGAATTGCGAAGGAGTGTGTACGCAGACGAAATCATCGGCCTCACTCCTCAGCTTGTGAATCATGTCCGCGGGTGCGACCGGTGCTGCGGCGATGACTCTCTTCGCTCCCCCAGCTCTCGCCCACCTAACAGCTACTATCATTGTAGCCCCGGTCGCGATTCCATCATCAACAATCACTACTTGTCTTCCCTGAAGATCAGGGTAGGGGCGTCCACCCCTGTAGACCTCGAGACGTCGGTTGGACTCCTCGATCTGCTTCCTCTTCTCCTCTTCAAGGTATTTCTTTGATACAAAGTTCGTGCCGACAACACCTTCGTTTAGGAACAGGCTACCATCGTGCATCACCGCCCCGATCGCGAGTTCGGGTTCGCCGGGAGCGCCGAGCTTCCTAGGCACCACTATGTCCAGCCCTCCACTCACGATTCTCGCCACCTCGAGGGCGACCACCACTCCTCCCCTGGGAATCGCGAGTATGAGAGGGTCGACCAGCGAGAGCTTCCTCAACTCTTCTCCGAGCTCCCTTCCTGCCTCGACCCTATCGAGATACAGGGCTGGCATGGATTCGTTTCGGGGCGCTACCCTTTAAGACCTATTGATTGTCGAGGAAAAGTAGTTGCGACGACAGATAGCCGTGATAGGCTACGACGACCAGCTCTGCACGGAGGTGGCCCGTAATTCGGCATTCGAGGTAGGGAGAGAGATAGCGAAGGCCGGCGCCGTGCTGGTCTGCGGTGGTCTTGGAGGCGTGATGAAAGCTGCCTGTAGAGGGGCGAAGGAAGAAGGTGGATTGACCGTGGGAATAATTCCCTCTGACGACCCTTCTCAGGCGAACGAGCACTGCGACATCGTCGTCGTGACGGGGGCCGGGTTCGTGAGAGATTTCTTCGTCGTGTACTCGGCTGACGCCGTGATAGTCGTTGGAGGTGGCTCGGGAACCCTCACCGAGCTCTCGGCAGCCTACCAGAAGAGCAAGCCCCTGATCTCGGTGACTGGGACGGGCGGTGTCGCCGACAAGTTTGCGGGCCAGTACATTGATGAGAGGAGGAACGTGAGGGTCCTCGCCGCGAGGAGTCCGTCGGAAGCAGTCAAGAAAGCTCTCAGTGAAATCCGCTGACTATCGCGAAAGCCTGGGCCTGACCACCCAGACGAAGACGTTCACGACAACTCCTATGGCGCCAGTGACTACGAGAATTCCCTGTAGGGAAGCCGGCGCTTCAGGCAGTGCAGGTGTCGTGGTGGGTAGCTCTATATTCAGGTCTGTCTCGCTTCCATCAGAGACCGTTACCTGAACTGTTCTGGACTGCCCTTCCAGACTGGCAGTGACGTTGTACGTTCCAGCCGGGACAAAGAAGGTGGCGTAGGCGTTCGTGTTGGTAGCCTTCAGGATCGTCTCGTTGTAACTATCAGAGACCTTGACCACTACGCCCGCTGATGGCGTCTCTTGATTCAAGATGTGGACCGAAAGTTTCCCGACACTCAGAGACGCGCGCTTGACGGTGTACGGCATGGAGAAATCCACCACTCCAGCCCCCACGAAATGACTGCCGATTGCGACGGAGAAATTCAGGTGCATGGGATAGCTCCTAGCCAAGACGTAGATTGTCCCACCTACCGAGGTGTACTGATCTAAGCTCAGGTTGGGCTCGAGCCTCACCCGGAGATCATCGACCGGGACCTGCCACGGTTCCGCCACCAAAGTGATCTTTGATAGCTTGAGATTCAAGGACACCAGCGAGGTCGACTCCACACCGAACACCCGGTACATCAAGTAAAGTCTGGTGGGCCATGTACTCGGATTGCCCCTCAAACTCGTAAGAAAGGATATCGACGAAGAGTTTACTCTTGTCAGCTGGCACGAATCCATTGATAGCCACGACTCTTGGTCAGGTACGAGAATCCTGACTTGAACGACGTAAAGACCCGATGAGCTCTGGAAGAATGCTCGCGCTTCGTATCTCCCCAGCCTTGGAGCCGTTTCCCAGTCCAGCGATGCATTGCTCTCTCCCCGTGATGAAATCAAGATCGGAGTGGAGGTGGCGGTCCTCATGTTTCTGGATATGAATTCTGTCGTGCCATTGACGTTGAAAGAGAACGGGTGGTAGAGTTCTAGCCAGAACGTCAAGGGCGAGTTGAACGACGCGTTTGTGCTCAGAATCAGGTTGTTCTCCATCTTCCTGATTCCGATGTCTCCAACCCCGATTGACTGTGGAAGATGAATCACTGCAAGGTCTTCCGTCTGTTTCGTCGTCAGGCACGCTTCCTCGTCGTAGACATCCACGGAGGTGATATCGAACCTAGTAATCACCCCCTCATCCTGCAGATGGTAGAGGGACGACGTCAGCATTGGCCTGTGGTCGTCACCCTTGATGAAGTGGACGGGTATCATGAACTTCTGTTGATTGTTGAAGAAGAGACGAAGAGACCATGTACCCTCGTTATCCGATGGGCTGAATTTGTGGACTGGAACAGGCATCCCTGTCTCTAGAATCCTTCCCTCGGTGGCGCCTGAGTTCGGCGGAACGAGGACAATCGATACAGTCTCGTTGAATTTCGACAGCGCCCACAGCGTATCCCTCACTGTGTACACGGGGATGCCGGATGAGACAGGCGTCAGCGTCGTCAGACCGTAACCCAACTCGAGGGGGAATGGTTGAGGCGACCCGTGAGCTTGGATTGCTGCCGAGAATGCGGAGAGGAGGATGACCAGTAGAACGGTTGATACGACTACCCTACTTCCCATGTGTGAACCACCAGACGAGAGCCGTCAGGAGGATCGCCGGTACAGTCAACGACAGGTAGGTGTTCGGGATGAATCCGGTCGCCAGTGAAATCCATCCAAAGAGAGCTACAGTGCTCGCGACGGCTGGGACCAGAATCGGAGCCGGGTCTACTTTCCGGTGCCACGCGGGGAAGGCGGCGTACACGATGAGTGCGACGTAGAGAAGGATTGCCGCCTCTGCGAATTGCGAGACCCCAACGAGCGGATTCTTACCTCCGACCACATCGCTCCTCACATTCAGGATGACGGCTGTCAGAAAGCTCCCGATATTGATGGGAGCCTTGATTTGCGAGACCATGTTGTTCATGAAGACCAAAAATCCGAATTCCGCGATTACAGAGACGAGGATTCCCCAGAGTTTCGACTCCCTTACCATGCTAACCGCGCACCGGAAGATCGTGTAGGGAGGTGTCAGGACGGCGAGGGTGGTGAGCCAAGTGGAGAAGACATCGACTACCAGACGCGAGTAGAATGGGTCTGACGTGTAGAGAAAGACCCCCATCAGCCCCACGACCAAGAAAGTCTCGAGAGAGAAGAGGATCCACACAACCTCCACCTTCGCATTTCTCAGCTCTGGCAGGACAAAGACTGCCACGAGTCTGGCAGCCACAGTGACTACAATCGCCAGCTCGACTGCGTTGAGTCGCGCTGGGTCAATGTTATCGATGAAGGCTACGGCGAAGACGAGGTAGAGGTACCCGAGCGAGGCCCCTGCACCCAGGACGGAGAGGAACTTGACGGACCCGTAGTTCATCTATCAACCACCCTCGCGATGAGTGGAAAGATGCTCTCCCTCCCCGAGAAGACGACCGAGCGTTCCCCTATGTACATCGGAGAGGCTCTCTCGTGAATCAACATGGAGGGCTTCCTAGAGAGGGTTCGAGCAATATCCGGCACCTCGACTTCTCTGAGACCCGTGACGACGATGTCAGATTGATCAATGAGCTGGTCCGCAAACCGGGCGTCCGAGGCCGAGCTAGAGAACGAGAGCAAGGCTTCCGCAAGGTCCTGCAGGTCCGAGACCCGGCAGACGGTCAAGCCGCTCGCTGACCCGTACGAGACTTCGAGGCGGCATCCAAGGTTAATCAGCTCCTTACCCAGGAGACCGACACCCTCACAGAAGAGGTCTACCCAGCCCAATCTTTCATCTCTCCGGACGGCATCGAGCAGTCCAACCCTAATCAAAGATGGAACATTCGATTCTCTGATTCTTATGAAGAGGCTCTGGTCTGCCGACCTTGCGACCCTCTTCCAAATTATGTTCTTCGTGTCGCTGAACGGCTGGTACTCGTCGATGTTGAAGAGTTCCTGTCCCATACCCGGAGCACCGGCCGGCTCCTCACCCAAGGTCAGCATCGCACCTTTCCTGGCCGAAGGTGGTCTCAGCAATGAAAGCGGGAGCACGTCGAGCGTGAAGTCCTCATAGCTGATTTCATGAACCTTGGAAAAGAGCTGGAGAGGATCGCTGAACTCGAGTCTGAGCCTCAGCCCTCTGAATCGCCCAGCGTACCTCGCCTCGAAAGGCAAGGTCACCTTCCCATCCTGAATGGCGGCCCTAGCCTCCTCAACACCTGCAATCGCTGAGGAGGCGCTGATGGAGGTCCAGCCGAATCTCCCATGCCCGAGTCTGACCGTCGTGGAGAGTCTGTCTCCCTTGAATCCCCTGAGATGGTTCTCCTCCAGTGTCGCCTTCCCCACGCCTCTTGTTGCAAGGAAGAGGAACAAGACCGTGATTACGGCCATCATCGAGAGCGCGAGCGAAAGCGCGAGAGTGATTCTGATGTCGAGCAGAGTGGAGATTACCGCAGCAGCGAACGTCCCCTTCAGGTAGTCTCTCCCGCGCTCGGTGGAAGCTACCGTGGAGGTTTCACCCGGTCGAGTATCGAGGTCAGAATGGCCTGCGGGTTGGGTGACCCCCCCTTGAGCAGGGCCGACCGTTCTACCCTGAGTCTGTGAGTGAGCACCGACTGGGCCAGGTGCTTGATATCATCCGGGGTGACGAAGTTACGGCCAACGAGTACCGCGTGCGCACGCGCACAGTGAACCAGCTGGACCATCGCCCTCGGACTCGCGCCCAGCGATATCCCGCCGTCGGTGCGTGTCTCTTGGGCTATCTTCGCTAGGTAGTCGAGAATCTCGTCGGATACCTTCACGGACGCCACCTCCTTGTAGACCTCCCCCAACTCCTCCGGAGTCATAACCTCCCTGACCCCTCCGAGGTCTATCTCGGTGAGGTTTCGCTTCAGTATCTTCGACTCGACCTCTACGTCGGGATAGTCGAACTGAATCCTCACCATGAACCTGTCGAGCTGGCCTTCGGGGAGTGGGTAGACCCCCTCGAACTCCAGTGGATTCTGGGTCGCGATCACCATGAACGGAGAGGGGAGCTTCTCCGTGTGTCCCTCCACGGTGACCTGGAGCTCTTGCATGGACTCCAGCAGGGCGCTCTGCACCTTCGGCGAGGTCCGGTTTATCTCGTCTGCGAGCAGAATGTTCGTGAAGGTGGGCCCGCGTTTGAACTCGAACTCCCGCTCCTTCATGTTGAAGATGAAACCTCCGACGATATCCAGCGGCAGCATGTCGGGGGTGAACTGAACTCTCTTGAACTGGAGTCCAAGGCACTTTGAGAAAGCGTTTGCTAGGAGGGTCTTCGACGTCCCAGGGACTCCCTCGAGCAGCACGTGCCCCTTCGCGAACAGACAGATTAGGAGGAGAGTGGCCTCTCTCTCCCTCCCGATAACCACCTTTCGGATCTCGCCCAGAACCTTCTCCTTAAGGTCCTCTGACAAACCTGGCACCTTTTCCAAGAACCGAAGCGAGCCTTAAGACTTCCCCAGGGTCGGTGTACGAAAGTTCAAAGCCACCATACCTGTAAGCCTCGTAGCCCTTCAGGACACCCTCCAGGCTCTTCCAATCGAGCCGTGGGTTCATGTCCCTTATCCTTCCCATTGCCTCTCTCCAAGTGAACCCAGCTGGCATGTCGGGGAATTTCTTCTTCAACGCTGCCTCGAGCAAGAGGAACGCCTCCGCGACGCTAGAGGCTTCGAGCCCCGAACCGCGCTTCTTGAATATCCCAAGAATCAGGAGTGCGTAGAGCGCCGCGTTTGCGAAGAGGAGGCCGTAGAGCAGAGTCTGATCCACGGAGGCCATTGATTCAATTTGTCCGATGGCCTCCTTAAGAACTTAGCAAGTCCCGATTGCCTTCTCATTCGGCCCGTTCACAGGAGCCTCGAGAGCAGGCTCGCTGTCCTCTCGGCGCCGGCGTACCTTCTAGGCTCCGAGCGCTTGCTGATGTATTCGGGGATTAGAGTCTCGAGTCCGTCAACGTCCCCAGATGAGAATCCCAGGCTCCTCGCGTTCCTCTCCTGCTCGAAGTGGTTCTTGAAGGGAATCGCGATTATGGGAGTGCCGTAACTCTGAGCTTCATCGATCGTGCTCTTTCCAGCGGATGAGATTACGAGGTCAGCTGAGGCCACGATGTTCTGGTTGTCAGGGATGAACCCCAGACGGAAGACATCTCCACTCCTTGGAGCCTTCGCTCCTCCAGAGACTGCCAGGAAGGACTCCCTCAGGCCCGACCTCTTGAAGGCATCAATCGCCCGCTCTTCAAGGAACCTGCCGAGGCCGGTCCCGCTCTTACTGAACACCACCATCTTCTTGTCCGAGGGTAGATTCAGCTCGGCAAGCACTTTGGCCCTGTCCTTGGTCGCCTCCCTCACGATTGGAGTCACAAAGTGGATGTTCCCGGAATCCTCTCCGAAGTCAGGGATGATAAGGTGAGAGACGCTCTTCTGGAGGGCCGTGTACCATCGTCTGACCCTCCGCTCTATCAGCTCAGCCAAGAACCTCTTCGCGAAATTGAGTTGAAGCTCGTCTGTTAGCAGCGCGTGCTCAATCCCTTTCTTCAGTGCGACCGAGACTCCAGAAAATTCTTCGTCTCCGACGACAACCTCCGGCTCTACCTCTCGGATCAGCTCCTCCATTCTCGAGTACGACGCACGGAACCCGAACCAGTACCTGATGTACCAGAGCGCCGAGAAGACTATCTTTCCCTTTGACTCGAAGGGGACGGGTTCCGAGATTACGTCGTGGACTTTGAAGCCGTATGACTGGATGAACGAAACGGCCTTCCCACCCGTGGCGAATTCA
>JACPTA010000161.1:0-595 GCA_016193005.1 Nitrososphaerota archaeon
AAGAGGTCGCGAGACCTCAAGCCACTCTTTGATTACTACTTCGAGAACCTCTCAATGATCCCTGACGAGAAACAGTACCTTGTCGTCGCAGAAGGGGACAGGCCCGTGGGGGTGCTGGACGAGGCCTTCGTCTCGGAGTACGGTGAGGTGGGCGTCAAGTTCGTCGAGGCTGGCAGGTGCTGGAAGGTCCAGCAGATCTACGAGAACAAGGTGTACGTCTCTCCCGAGGAGGACCCGTCTGGCGCTGTTCCGAGCTGGGTCGGAGACGAGATCCCCGTCCCACTCGAGGTCGCCCTTGAGGTGGGCTCGATAAGGAGGGAGTACTCGGAGGCGCTAGCAGCATCCAAAGGCGAGGGGTATCTGGGTGAGCTGAGCAAGCGCTATCCCGTGGATAGGGAGTCCGTCACGGGAGCCCTCCGCGAGGTCGAGGAGCAGCAGGCCCTGAAGCTTCCCCTCCCCTCCGACAGACTGGTCACCATAGAGAGATGGGACAGGTACGTGGTGATCCAGACCTCGTTCGGTCACAGAGTGAACAGAGTCCTGGCGCGCGTAATCGCCTATCTCCTCTCCGAGAGGCTCGGTCAGTCAGTCGCCG
>JACPTA010000161.1:614-5832 GCA_016193005.1 Nitrososphaerota archaeon
ATACAGGATAATCCTCGAAGCGGATGCCTCCACCCGGCTCGTCAACTCGATATTGTTCGAGCTGCCCAAGGGAGACCTCCAGCAACTTGCTCGCACTGCTGTGGAACGGTCGGGCATCTTCAAGAGGAGATTGATTCACGCCGGAAAGAAGTGTGGGGCGATTGCAAAAGATGCAGATTACGCGAGCGTGTCGATGTCTGGGCTCATCGAGGCGCTCCGCGGCACGCCTGTCTTCGATGAAGCGATGAAGGTGATCTTCCACGACGACTTTGACGTGGAGGGTGCGAGCCATATCATCTCCAAGGTTGCCACTGGAGAGATTGAGGTGAAGGTGGTCGAGTCTGACGTCATCTCGCCGATAGCGAGGATAGGCGTGGAGGAGGTGAGCAAGAGAGGGGAGATAGTGTCACCGGAGAGATTGCGGGCCCTGATACGCCATTCGACAGAGGTCAGGGTGCTCGAGAGCTTCCTGGTCGCGGTCTGCACGCACTGTTGGGAGTACGTCGAGCTGAAGAAGGTTGGTGACCTGCGCGCCATGAACCCTTGTCCAAGATGCGGGAAGGAATCACTGGGGTTTTCAACGGATTCTTACGAGAGGGTGTTTGGCGTGGCGATGAAGGCGAGGAGCAGGTTCACGCTCCATGGGAAGAACCAGAAGCTCGTCGAGAGCCTGAGGAAGAGCTCAGATCTTCGAAAGGAATACGGCGAGGATTTTCTGATCCTGTTGGGCGGGAGGGGCATCAGGCTCGCCGAGGCGGGCAGCCTGGCTTCCAAGAAGCAGAAGGAGGGCGGTGACGTGATTGACTATGTCATCGAGGGCGAGCGAGAAGCGCTACGGCGGAGATACTTCGTTTCCCCGAGCTAGAATCAGCGTGATGAGGCTCTTCTCGTCGATCTCCGCCCGCGTCCTCCAGCCGATTCTCAAGAGCGCCTCGTCATCCTGGTCGATGTAGCCTCTCTTGATGTACCTGTCCAGGGAATAATCGACCCTCCACTTTGGAAACTTCTCTCTGAGAAAGTGCTCTATCTCCTTCCTCGAAGCTCGCCCCTGCTTTGCGTTGATGAAGGCGATGGATGCTGCGAGTACGGCTAGGTCGTCGATCCTGTGACCCGCAGTCTCGAATTCTGTGAGCGTGGGAGAATCTCTGAACCTGAGCATGAACCGGGCCGACTCCTCGGTGGGTTCGAGGCCGGGCACAACAAATACTTCGAGGCCGAAGGTCTTCAGCTCACCTGAGAGAACTTCGGTAATCTTCTTGTAGTCTCTACCCAAGTATCTTCTCAACTCCCAGCCCTTGACTCCGGGATTCCTCCCCCTCTGCAGGAGGAGAACCTGCAGAGCCTTTCTCATCCTCCTCTCCAGATTCGCACGCTCGTTCTCCATCGTCATGCCTTCCCCACCTCTATCGCGACCGAACTCGTCTCGCCTGTCGCTGGCTCGGCGAGCGGGAAGAGAGTGATCTTCTCAGTGAGTGGATCAATCCTCAAGGTGGCCCGTCCCTCGGTTACCAAGAACGCTATCAGGTACGCCCTGATTACTGTACCCTCGAAGTCCTTGCCGTTGACGAAGATCCTATAGTCGACACCTGCTTCGGAAGATTTCTCCGCGAGCTCTTGGTAAATTTCCTGAAGCTTGGAGTCGAACTGCTCCTTGCTGAAGATTCTCATTCCAACCAGCTCGTCGTAGTCTATCTCTCCTGGGACCGTACCTAACTTGGAGAACTCTTCACGGAATCGCTCCGAAATCGGAGCAAGGTCTCTCCAGTACGTGAAGGCCCTTTCGAGTCCCCTCGGAGCCAATTGATCGAGTTGAGTGATCGGATGCCAGCTCCTCACGAGGCTGTCTGCCAGTTCCTCCTTGGAGAGGAGACGGAGTTTCAGCTCCAAGAGCATCGGGTCGATGTAGAGCGACGACGCGCGGTGCTTGAGCCACTGCTCCTGCAGTTTCACAATCTGGACGAGTTGGTGGAGTGCCTCGGAATCGAGGAGCAACTCATCGAGGAATTTCCAATCAGGAAGGCGCTTCTTCAATATCTGGAGCTTCTCCCTGATGTTCACCTCAAAGGGGTTTGCGCTTGAAGAGGCGACTGACTTGCAAAGTTCGATGAGCCGGAGGATGTCCTCCAGCTTCTTATCTCGATTTTCTGACAAGCTGCTTGACCTCTGAGCCAGTTCTGTTTGACTGCACTGTGATCACGTTGGCGGCCTTGTCGATCACGGTAAGGATCGAGGGCGTGATTACGAGATGCTGGGACTGAGACCTCGCCCTTGCCTGGGAGAGTATCATCTGAAAGATCGCTTCTCTGTTCTTCGGATCCATGTGAATGTCAAACTCATCCAGCCCCCTTATTGGAGAGATTATCCTGCTCTGGAGCGAGAGGATGAAGGCCATGAGGGCCACAGACCGCTCGCCTCCGCTCTGGGTGTACGGGTCGAGGACAGAAGCGTCTGAACCCTTGAACCCGACGAGAAGCAGCAGACCTGCCTCTTCGATGCTTTCGCCCTCCTCCATCCTCACCATTCCCGTGGCGTCCACGGACGCGAGTACACGCTGGTAGACTGGAGTGGTCTCGTCGATGAGTTTCTGAATTGCTTCCTTCCACACCGTCTTCCTCTCCTCCAGCTCCTTGAGGATGCTCTTCTTGTTCTCCTGGAGTTCCTTCAGTTTGGTCCTCAGGCCCTCGATGTTCCCCGTATAGTCCTTGTAAATCCTCTCGGCTTCCTCCGGTACGTCCTGGAGCTTCTGGAGCTGGGCAGAGACTAGCTTGAGCTCCTCAGAGACTTCGTATGGCTGCCTCTGGGTGACCATTCTCTCCCCCGCCTTCTCAAGCTGCGGCTTCAGCTGGGCGAGCTCTTCGTTCACCTCTCTCTCCGAGCGTTCGAGCTCTCTGATTTCGGATTCCGTGACCTTAATCCTGTATGCGAGCACCTCGAACCTTACCTTCTGGGAAATGTAGTCATCCATGACCTTCTTTATTGAGTCCTCGACTCCGCCGAGCTCGGATTGAAGAGACGAAATCTCCCTGTCTAACTCCCCCTTCCTCCTCTCCGCGTCCTCGGCTTCTCTCTTCACCTTCCCAGCAGAGAATCCTGTCAGCTCCCGGAGATGCGCCATCTTTTTCTGATCGAGCCTGAGCTGTGAATCGTCAACGCTCTTGAGCAGGTCCTCGATGTCCCCTCGAATTGCCTCCATCGCGGCCTTCGCACCCTCGTCCTTGGCTCGTTCTTTCTCCGCGCGAACTAGGGCGCCGTACAGTTTTCTCAACTCGACCTGTTTATCTTGCAATTTCTGATGGAGGGCTGAAGATTCGTCACCTGCCTTCTGCTGCTGACCCATCAGGTCTTCGAGGTTCCTTCTCTTGCCCGACAGCTTGTCCTGAATTGATTGCAGCGACTTGGTTAACTTGGCTTCTTGGCTCCAGAGGAGCTCGCTCTCAAGGAGCCTCCTGTGGTCCACCAGGTTCTTCTTCTCTAGATATCTGTCGTAGATCTGCTTCCAGTACTCTATGGTCTGATTGGCATTCTCAATAAGCTGACCCAGAGAACCTTCCTCGCTTACTAGCCCCTTCAGATCGTTCTCCGAGCTGAGGATCTTCTCCCTGTAATCCCTGAAGCCGACCGCTTCCTCGACCATGAGGAGTCTCTGCTGGGGGGATATCGCCCCGAACTCCTCGATCATGCCTTGGTGCATGATTATCAGGAGATTGTCTGGGTTGATCCCGAAGTCGCGGAGGAGCCTTACAACCTCGGTCTTGTCTATTTCTTTGTAATCTGCCTCATACCAGTAGGAGCCATCCTTCCGGAGGTATCGCGAGAGCATGAACGTATCCGACTTTGAGTAGGGGATCGGCCTCCGTCCGTCCTTCGTTCTGTTGTCAAAGATTAGCGACACACGTGCGATATCCTTGCCCCGCCTGATCAGGTCGCTCAGCTTCCTCGACCTCTCGGTGTACGCCTGCCCTAGGGCGACCGATATCGCGAGTAAGATGGAAGACTTTCCTGCGCCGTTGGGGCCCACGATAAGGTTCAGGCCTTCACGAAGGGGTATTCTTGCATACTCGTAGCTCATGAAGTTCTCTAGAATGATCTCCTTGACCATCGTTGAGGGTATGCTCTCTTCGGATACCTCTTCCGCCTTCGCCAATTTCGAGCGTGCTCAATTCCATTGGTATTTTAGCGATACGGTGGAGAAAGGGCGGGAAGTTGTCGACATTTCTAGACGAACACCAGCCCAGCGATGGTTGTGACAGTCGCGATTAACTTTTACGCTGGTGTTCTTCGCCTGAGCGGGTATTGGTACTCGCCGCTAAGGTCTTCTTGGTTAAGAGAGAGAATGATCTTGAGCTCCTCGCGAAGAAACTCAAGACCTTCAAAGTGGAGCAGGAGGTGAAGGTCGAGGACTCAAGCTTCGACCTCGTCTCCGAGGTGGACGATCTCTCAATCTCGGGGAAGGTGCTGGAAGGGACATTCTCGTTCGACCAAGTCTTCGTCATCAAGCATAGGGGAAAGTCGGTGCCTGTCCCGAGGACGTTCGAGGCTCCCTTCTCATTCGACCTCTTTGGGAAGAAGCTGCACCTGACGATCTTCGAGAAGAAGAGCAGAGCGAACAACATCGCGAACGAGATGAGCAAGGCACTCTTCATGAGCCTCGGTCAGATAGTGGAGGCGAGGATTCAGCCTGAGGTACTCAAGCGTTTTCACGAGGAGAACTTTGACAACACGAAAGTGATTTTTTACGACGATGTGGACCTGCCCAATATTTCGAAACTCTCTCTGTATGGCGAACTACTGGGTAGCACATCGCTGTATTCAAATTATCTAACGCATGGGAACTTGTGGTACATAGTATTCCGTAGCAGGGCATACGGGTACATCATGGGCCTGACGAGGAACTGCATCATAACCGCCTTCAGCAAGTTAGACCTCCCCGAGTTCACTTCGTTCATCAAGAGTCAGATCTTTCCTCTAATAACCTAGGAAATAGACAATTTCATGAATGTGCCGCCGCGGGAGACTCCGAAGCCCTTCGATCTCTGATTGACCATCTCCTTCTCACTCGTATCTGTCCCGACATTCTAGGCCAAAGTTCTCAGGTTGCTGACTTGTGACGAGAGACAACTATTATAACCGATGAGAGGATGAGAGTCGATATCGTTGAGCCAGAAGGTTGTAGGGATGATCCTTTCTCTGCCCAACAAGATGATCGACAGAATGCTTC
>JACPTA010000061.1 GCA_016193005.1 Nitrososphaerota archaeon
GACCCCAAGCACTTTACCGAGGGTGTGGGGATCACGAGGTTTGCCGTCCCCGCTCCCAGCGAAGACCAGGCCAGCATGGCCGCCACGGCCGCTTACAGATTGATGGAGAGTTACAAGGTCTCCCCGAAGGACCTCTTCCGAGTTGACACCCCAACCGAGAGCGGACTCGACGCTTCCAGAGCGCTCGTCTCGGACGTCATAGGGATGCTCGAGCAGGTCTACGACAAGGGAAGCCTTTCGCACGTGCTCGGGTACGAGCAGAAGTTCGCATGTGTCAGCGGAATGGAGAGATATCTCGACACCAGCGCCTGGTTCGCAGCCGGGTGGAACACCAGGAAGTACGCGCTGGTCCTGGTCACCGATGTGGCGAAGTACAACCTGATGAGCAGGGAGGAGCCCACTCAGGGCGCTGCGGCTGCCGCTGTCCTGATCGGCGCCGATTCAAAGCTGCTCCGGATAGTGCCCGGTGCCTTCGGGTCTGCCCTTCGACACGAGAAGGGTGATTTCAAGAAGCCGGGCGGAAGGACGATTGCGCTGGTGGATGGCGCCAAGTCAAACGCGTCGTACCTCAGCGAAATGAAAGAGGCGTGGCTCAACTTTCAATCGTCAGTCAAGAACATGGGCCTGATCAAGCCCAAGAAGGACGAGTCGATACTCGATCACATCGACAGGGCGGTCTATCACAACCCGCACAAGAAGATGGTCATGTCCGCCTACGCCTCTCTCGTGATCCACGAGTGGAGAAGCCTCCCCAGGTGGAAGATGGTGGCGGAGGAGATAGGCATGGAACCATCGAGGACTGGGATTGACGACCTGAACTACTACATGAGCCAAGCATATCAGGAGTACAGGAGGAAGTTCATGAAGTCCGGCGCGTTCAGTGAGACGTTCGAAACGAAGATTGGTCCCTCTCTCGTCGCACCCGAGCTTGTGGGCAACTCTTACGCGGTGTCCGTCTTCTTGGGTCTGAACAGCATCTTTGAGAACGATGGAACAGACCTCGCAGGGAAGCGAGTCATTCTATGCGGCTATGGGAGCGGAAGCCATGCAGTAATCCAGGCTAACACTGTTCCTGAGGGCTACAAGGAGGTATCGCGGCAGTTCGACTTGATGAAGAGACTGGCTTCGCGGAAGAAACTCTCAATCCGCGACTACGAAAGAATTCACCGAGGGGAGATTCGCCCAGAAGATTGGCCTGACAAAGCTCGGAAGAGATTCGTCCTGAAGAGCATCGGAGAGAGGGAGACATCGGCCGAGGGCGACAGAGAATACATCTTCGCAGAATGAAAATCCGATGCTCAAAATATTTCGGTCACTACGATACTGGCTGCGACTCTAATTCCCTGACTGGTGCTAGGCTGTTTGGGCAGGCGGAATCATCGACGGTGTGGTAGGTGTCATCGGGGTCTGCGAAGGCTGCATTGGTTGGGGGGGCTGGTCCGGAATCGAGAAGAATGCAACTATCGCAAGTATCTCGGCCACGAACAGGATTATGAATCCGAGACCAAGCACTATTACGAGAGCAGCTCCGATAAGATACAGAAGGGCTGCCGTGTGGAACATTCCAACACCAAGCCGTTCGGCAATCGCGTTGTAACTTCTCCTGATGAATACGGCTGAAACTAAGAAGAAGATCCACACCACGACCAGCCCGACCACGATTGTAGCTCCGAGCGTGAAGATATCCCCCGTCGGCATGGTTGTGGGATCGAAAGAACCTAGGAATCCTCCACCAAGGAAGCCCATGCCCACGAAGGAAGCGATGGCAGCGACGACGGTGGCGAAACCGACAATCACTCCCACGATGGCCAGGATGACTGAAATTATCATGTTGTTGAAGATTGATTTGTTCCCAACGACGACCGAGATGTACTTGACGGCAATCAGAACCAGGATGAACCCGACAATCGCCAGAACGGGTCCGGCGAAGGGCACGACTGAGAGGATCCCGAGGATTGACCCTACCCCGCCAAGAGTCTTAGCTTGCTGAAGCGAAGCCAACCTCTCAACCGGATTCAGGGACTCCATCCCTTTTAAGAATATGGGGCTGCATCGCGAGTGGGAATCCCCTAGCACTCTTCCTGTAGGAACTGCGCCTGACCTCCACGACGTACTTCCTGCCGAAGGGCTTCGATCCTAGCGCGATGTCATGATTAAATCGAGCTTCTCTTGGATTTGAGAGGGAGCTATCTGTTCGCTGCAACAATGCCCAGTGCAACGAGCAAAGTCCCAACCACCTCGTTCCAAGGAGGAATGCTGAAGGCAAGGACCGAGCCGAAGACCGTGGTTAGCACAGGAACAAGGAAGAGATACGATGTCAACTCGGAGGCCGGCGTCTTTGAGAGCAGTCCCCAGAAGATGATATAGCCTGCGCCAGTCGCGAGAACGACGTTGTACAATAGGTACACCCAGAAGATAGGATTTGGCTCCAGGATCGGCTCTTGAAACGCGAACACAGGCAGGATGAAGGCGCTGCCCGCTATTAACTGGACCGAGACTCCTCTGCCGTCGCCGCTCACGTTCCATTTCTTGTAAAGTAGGACGGAAATGGACCATGCGAGTGAAGACCCTAGGACCAGAATATCGCCGATGACAACGGTGACGCCCGAGAAGCTCGAAAGGAAGATCAGCACCACCCCGCCGAACGCTGCCACTATCCCGCCCATCTTGCGATAAGAGAGGGACTCCCCAACCAGAGGGGAGAGAGCCGCGACGAAGACGGGTTGAGTGTACAGCAAGGTCGACGCCACTCCAGGACTTACGGTGGTCAGGCCGACGTTGAGAAGTATCTGGAAGAGTGAGACATTGAAGAGCCCTATGAAGCTCAGCATTGCGACATTGCGCCTGGACAGTCCTTTCATCTTGTAACCACCCAACGCGAGAACGAACGCGCCTCCCAGGAAGGCACGCAGGAACGAGAAGGTTATCGGGTCAACAAAATCCAGGGCATTTTTTAGCACGAAAAAATTTCCTGCCCAGATGGCTGACATCGCGAGGAGCAAGGAGAAGTCCAGCTGCCTCAGAAGTCGTGCCCTCCTATCTCTTCCAAGAAGGACGGCCTCGACCCTCGTTCATTATAAGGTAAGACAACGCCAGAGACCACGGGCCGCGAACTACGGTAACTCATCAGCTGCCGCGCAGGAGGCTCTTATACTCCTCTCGAGCGAGAATGAGACAAAGATCAGCAGGACAACGGACGCAAGCTTCACTGGCAACTGATAAGCGTAGAATAGGATCCCAACTGTCCCCAATGCTCCCCCAACTCCACCTGCGACGGCAAGTAGCGGGACAAGGTAGTAGCACGGGCAGGCTCCAGCGAGAAAAGCTGCGACTATTCCGGCAATCCCTATCTTCCCCTGTCGCTTCGCATCGTTCCGAACCGCCTTCACCTGATACACCGATAGGGCTAGGACGACTCCTGATAAGACTGAAACAGCGGCGTCAAGCAAGAACGTTGCCACTCTGTCAGGAGGGAGATAGAAGGTGAAGTAAGGAGCAACGAACAGGAACTGATCGAAGTACAAGAGCACAACTGCTAAACCCGAAGCAATCAAGATGGCCAGCAGAACTAACGTCGGTTGCCGAAACGCCAATAGAATTTGCAACGTCAAGACAGGTCAGCTCACAGAGTTGATCGCTTGCTGGAAGACTGAGTAAGGCTGATCGCCTACAATCATGATCGACTTTCCGGTAGGGCCTAAGATGAAGAGGGTGGGAGTACCCCGCACTCCTAGGTGCTTTCCAAGGTTGAAGTTATCACTTATGATCGAGTCGTATTTTGCGCTGTTCAACGATTGTTGGAAGCTCGTCAAATCGAGTCCGAGGTCTTCCGCGAGTTGTACAAGATTCGGACGGCTCGCCCAACCATTGTTAGGGTTGCCCTGCTTCGACCAGAGAGCGCGGTAGTAGTCCCAGAACCTCCCCTGCTCGCCGGCCACTCTGGCTGCTTTCGATGCGAGAGTGGAGTCCGGCCCGTAGTAGTCGAAGTCCTTCCAAACCAGTTTCGCTTGGCCTGTGAGGACGAGATTCTGAACGATTAGACTTCCCGGCGAGCCGTACCAACTACCGCAAGTTGGACACTGGAAGTCGCCGAACTCGACGATCGTAACCGGTGCGTTGGTATTACCCAAGACTGGGTCGGTTGGAGAAATCTTGAGAAGGTTAGAGACCTGATTTGTTGTCAATCGTGTAAAGGTTAGAAGGAGGAATATTGCTACGACGACGGCCGCGGCAACGTAGAATATTCCCTTGTTCGTCGATTCGCGTCGAAGATTCAAGACGCGATCGGCTTCTTGAGCGACTCCCAATCAGATCTGGAGAGATGAGAATTCGTCTTCCCACCTCGTCGAATCAAAGAATAGGCTTAGTTCCGCAGGACCTTGTCTATTCGCTGCTTGTAGCCGGACGCAGGTGCAGCACCGATTATGACATCCTTGACTTCTCCGTCCTTGAAGATCATCACCGTCGGTATGCTCATTATGTTGTACCGGAGGGCAATCTCCTGGTTTGCGTCAGTATCCACCTTTACGAACTTGACTGTACCCACATACTCTTTGGAGAGCGACTCAATCACGGGTGAGACCATCCTGCAAGGGCCGCACCAATCTGCGTAAAAATCAACCACGGTCGGGATGCTGGACTTCAGAACCTCTTTGTCAAATTCAGCGC
>JACPTA010000162.1 GCA_016193005.1 Nitrososphaerota archaeon
CAGAAGAGTCCACTGGTTCACTTTGGAGGAGACGAGGTTTGCTATCGCGAGAGGCGCGAGCCTGGTCTTTGTCGCCCAGTACGCTACTGTGATGCCTTCGGGGAATTCGGTGAGAAATGGAGCAAGCCACTGAATGAGAAGGTATTCGCTGATGTTCAACCTCTTTCCGAGCTCCAGAACGCTATATACGAACGGATGGGATCCAACAAGGATGATGAATCCTCCAAGAGCAAAAAATGCCGCGATTACAAGATATCTCTTTCTTCTCGGGAGATGAGAGACTGCCCGAGATGTTCCCTCTGCGTTCTCCAGCTCCTTTCTGTCGACTGGAGGGGACTTCCTAGCTACGTAGACATAGGATGCGTAGATGGCCACTAGGACAACGGCATCTATGATTGTTAGAGTGGCCTTTATCACGATGACGAAGGAGTAGACTGTCGACACCATCAGAAAGAATACACCCGAGCTTTGGTGGGAGTCGAGCTTCACGAAGCTGGAACCCTTCTCACCTCTTCTCCTCGAAGTCAGGTAAGAGATGATCAATACCGATGGCCAGCCCAGACCAAGGAGGAGCCTGTTGGCTCCAGTCAGGCTCGCAGTCGCGTAGTGTAGAATTGTGGGGTCGAACGCACCTTGGTACGAGAGAATCGCCTCGATTGAATACTCTGGCAATACCTGCACTATTGCGAGTAGCGCAAGGGCAAGCACCTGAGGGACGACGAACTGGAGCGACTCCGTCCCCCAAGCGAGACTGAATCCTGCAGCGATGATAGCCGCACCTGTCACAAGAACGACTATTTCTGGCGAACTTCTTCCAGCACCTAGGAAGAGAACCAGCGAGAGTGGAACGACGGAGAGAAATGCTAGAGCTATCCTGACCTTATCACCATTTGTGAATTCAGTCCCTCTTCCCCGCATTGCTTGGAGGCTGTCTCGACCCGTATATCAGCATGAGAGCCCACTCAGTTACGGAAAGGTGATATTCTCGCCCTCGGCAGCGTTGCCTCAAGGTTTTGAAGAAAACCAAGGTAGGATTCCAGGGAGAGCATGGAGCCTTTAGCGAAGCAGCGATCCTGAGTCATTTTCGCGGACCAGTGGCCACTATCCCTCACAAGACGATAAGAGAGACATTCAACTCGATAGAGGCGGGCTCCGCTGACGCGGGCGTGGTCCCAGTAGAGAACTCAATCGAGGGGAGCGTGTACGAGACCTACGACATGCTCCTCACTTCAAGCGTGAAGGTAGCGGGGGAGATCGTGCTACGTGTCGTCCACTGCCTTATCGGCCTTCCAGGCTCCAAGATCACGGACGTTAAGGCGGTCTATTCACACCCGCAAGCTCTCGCGCAGTGCAGGGGTTTCATCGCCTCGCTTCCGATTGAGCCAATCATCACCTACGACACGGCTGGTAGCGTAAAGATGATCAAGGAGAAGCGGCTCAGAGATGCTGCTGCGATAGCGAGCGACAAGGCGGCGGAATTATACGGGATGGATGTGCTTGCGAAGGGCATCGAGGACTACGGGAGGAACTACACCCGTTTCTTCATCATCTCCATGAACGAAGCCAAGAGGACGAAGGACAGCAAGACCTCGCTAATCTTCTCAGTCCCGCATACTCCCGGCTCGCTGTACAAGGCGCTCGAAGCATTCGCGAGGAGGGGCATCAACCTGACGAAGATCGAATCAAGACCTACGCGGCAGCGACCATGGGAATACTACTTCTTTCTAGATTTCGAGGGGCACAGGCAGGACAGGGATTGTGCTCGAGTGTTAAGAGAGCTGGCCACGAAGACTGTCCTCCTCAAAGTTCTCGGTTCATACCCGAAATCGAAGACAGAGCTAACGTAGAACCCGACATGAGCGAAGAGTTGGGGGAGCTCTCACGGATTGACGGTGAGGTCAGGGCGTGCCGCAAGTGCCCTCTGTGGAAGGGCAGGCTGAACGCCGTCCCTGGAGAGGGGAGACCGGATGCCAAGGTGTTGGTCGTGGGCGAAGCGCCTGGAAGGAATGAAGATTTGGAGGGAAGGCCGTTCGTCGGCGCGGCAGGGAAGAACCTTGAAGCCCTTCTCGCCGAGGCAGGGCTTTCGAGGGCCGACGTCTTCATAACGAACGTCGTGAAGTGCAGGCCTCCAATGAACAGAAGGCCGTCGAGGATGGAGGCTGAGACCTGCCACCAGTACCTAAGCCGTCAGGTCAAGATCATCGCCCCTAAACTGATCCTTCTTCTTGGTGACACGGCCCTCAAGCAGTTCTTGCCGGATGAATCCCTTGCGGGGGTCCACGGCCGGAGAGTCGTGAAGGGAGGAGAATCCTACTTCGCCACGTATCATCCAGCATCAGTCATATACAATCCCTCACTGAGACCGACTCTGTTGAGGGACTTCCAGAAGCTTACCGAACTCCTTGCTGACTGACCCGCCCGAAACCTCTTTCTCATGATGTAGTGGTGATTTCCTCGAAAGGTGCGGCCGACTTCTTACCGTCTTTCCCTACGACTTGGGTGAGCACCGCGGCCGACGGCGGAGATTCCCTCAGCTCTTCTCTGCTTTCCGGGGCCTCAGCGCCAGAAAGATGCCAATCGCGAGTAGGACCAAAGCACCCCCAAGCCCGAGCGCTATGGTTCTCCTGCCGATCTCGTAAACTACTGCAGGGACCTGCCGATCTCGTAAACTACTGCAGGGACGGCAAGAAAAAAGAGAACAGTCACCAGCATCGTGACCTGCTCCTTTCTTAGCCTGACAGCGGGGAGCACGATGAAGCTGAAGAGAATCAGTAGGGCGGAGAACAGAATACTGAATCTGCCATCCAACAGGTCAAGAAGGGCGTTTCCGATGTTGATGAATCCGGTTGCGTACCAAGCGGCTAGTAGCGAGAAGACCAAACTCAATATTGCGAGGGACTGGATTCTTCGGCCCAATGCCACGACCTTGGCTCCTCTCTCCTCTGGCACCTCATTCGCAATCTCGATGACGCTCGCCACCATCACCGATGTGAAGCCTGCGATGAAGAGGTAAGGGTCCTTTGTTACGGCTAGGTAGACGCTCTCAGGAAGGAGTATCGACACCCCTCTCTGGGCCCACAACACGAGCGCGTAGACTGAGCTGGCGATGAATGGGACTAGGAAGAGTATGAAGGAGAGGTCGGCGTAGCCCTCTTTCTTGACCAACGTTCCCAGTTTCTGCGCGTGCAAGATGGATTAAAACTCTTTTCAAACCGCTTTCCTGCCGAAAGTCACGTACACCGTGTGCCCGACCATTATGTTTGCAGGTCTCGTCATCCCCGCCCTCGCTTCGATGTTCCTCATGAGTATCTCGATGGTCTCCACCATCACAAATGATCTCGATTTCATCTCCTCGACGAGACGCTCTGCCTGGTTCGTGGTCGGAGTCACCGCAGCCAACATGCCCGACGGCTCGAGGCAATCCCGAACGTTTGGAACGAGCTCCCACGGGTCACCCAGGTCCAACAGAGCGGCGGTCAAGTCTCTCTCGTCGATTCCCTCCTTGGCGTCCTTGAGCTTGAATGTCACGAACTGGCTCAACCCCAATCGATCAAGATTTTTCTTCGCTACGGCCTGGAAGGACTCGTTCTTGTCGTAAGAATAGACGTGCCCGTTCGGCATCGCCATGTAGGCCATGGAGGCCGTGGCCGAGCCGCTCCCCGTCCCAGCCTCGAATACCCTGCTCCCAGAATGTATCCCACACTTCAGCAGAATCATTGCTAGGTCCTTGGGGTAGACTACTTGGGTCCTCCTTGAGAACTTCATGACCATGTCTTCGATCGTTGGTCTTAGGATCAGCAGTTCGTCGCCCAACGTCGTCTTCGCGGACGTACCGAACTCTTTCCCCACGAGCTCCTTGCAGTCAAGTATCCCCAAATGGGTGTGCAGTCGTGGTGTGTCGGCTGGTCGGACTATCCATCTCCTTCTCCTGTCTCTGTAGACGAGGATGAAGGAATCTTCCTTGATACGTTCCAAGCGTCGAGCCGCTTCCCGCTAACGTTTATAACGACAGTGGCATAAGAACACAGAATGAATTCGGTGGATGGTTAAATACTGTGGTGAGATGCTAAGGACGGCTTGGCATCCTAAGATTGCCCGCCCTCGGACTGAGGGTAGTCACTCGCACCTCTCCATGATGAAGGCCCTGACACGGCTCGGTCGTGGAGAAGAGTTCGAGACCTCTGCACCACGCGGTGGATGCAAGTCTCTGGACGATGAAGCGGGAAGCCTCCGAATCAATTCGGAGGAGAAGTCACATTGTCTGGCACAAAGGTAAGTCTATTGGCGATGGACCGTTCCATCGCCGATATCTTCCTCATTGCAGGGACCTGAGTCATGAGCTCCGAAGATGAGCACTCGAGAACCGGGGGGGTGTGCGGGGAACGGAGGCACCGCAAAGGCATAGGTTCCCCAGTTCATATTTCAAGCCGAAACCGGTCAAAGTCGGAGAGGAACTGGAGGTAACGGTTACTGAACCCTCCAAGAAGGGAGACGGAGTGACGCGAGTGCAAGTCTACGCGATATTCATACCTAACGCGAAGGAAGGGCCACAGGTCAAGATCAAGATAACGACCATCAGGCCGAACTTCGCGATTGGAGAACTGGTGGGGTCGCAGCAGCCGACGGCCTAGGCCCGCCACCAGTCGTAGGCCAGGAAGTCCACCTTCTGCGCTTTCGGGTCGGATACGGCGATTATGAACTGCTTCTTTAC
>JACPTA010000165.1 GCA_016193005.1 Nitrososphaerota archaeon
CTACGATGCTCGCTCCTGTCTTTGTGCAGATTACCTACGAATCCGACTTGGACAAGGCGATTGAGATACTGACAACCGTAGCGCGCAAGCATCCTGACTTCATGCCAATCGGCAATCTGCCTGTGGTCCATGTGATGGAATACACCGAATCTGGAGTCAACCTAAGAGTTCTGAGCAGAGCCAAAGATCAACCGACGGCTTTCCAGATGGGGAAAGACATACTCTACCAGATCAGAAAAGAATTCCAAGCTAGCGGAATCGAGTTGGCCTATCCAAGGAGGCGCGTGCAACTCGACAGTGACTTGAAAGGTTTACTCGCAGAGGTACTAAAGAAGGCTGAAGGTAGCTAACCCGTGAACCTAACTTCCAGGAGGCTAAAGGTGTAGCGAGATGGGAAGGAGAATTAACCTCTGTATCAACACACAAACACCCGTGATCAGGTTCAAGCTGGGCTATTCCGACCTGATGGAGAAGTACGATAGTACTAGCGACTCGGTCAGCCTCGAGAATTTAACCGAAGGGGTAGATTATGATTTTAGCCCGGGCGGAGTGACGGCGATGGTGTACCCCCTAGTAAAGCGAATGTTGAGTCTCGGTGTCATCGCGGACCCAAGATGGATTTCCTTGGGACCAGGTGCGCCACGAGTGGTCCAGATGCGCGGAATACGATTATTCAACATCGCTCTCGAGCAAAGGCAACTTGCCATGTATGCGAATTTCAAAGAGGGAATCTGGAACGAAATTCACGGATTTGGGAGTTTATCTTTCAAGCCCGAAGAGTACGGAGCATACGTGACGTACAATTGGCTGTGTGCCAAGCTCATGCTTGAGATGCTGAATGACATCGACGTGTTTTGGATACACGATTTTCAGCAACTGCACACAGGCAATCTAATCGGCCCCTCCGCACCGGCCGTCCTAAGGTGGCACATTCCGTTCAGATTGGAGGGTGTGTCGGAGAGACTCAGAACTCTGATACTCAAGAGTATTGAGGGGTTCGATTCGATGATTGTCAGCACGAAGAGGGACCTCGAAGGGTTGATTCACGCGGGATACAGGGGGAGGGCTCACGCGATCTATCCTTACCTCGACCCTGACCACTGGAGCGCTCCTACGCCCGGCTCGGTGATGACGACGCGGTCAAAGTTGAAGTTGAACGCAGATGATAGAGTGCTACTTGTCGTCGCGAGGATGGACCCAATCAAGAGTCAAGACGTCGTGATAAAATCCATGTCCCGTCTCAAGAACAAGTTTCAAAAGATGAAACTAGTCATGGTCGGAAACGGAAGTTTCACGGGGAGCTCGAAGGGTGGGCTCGGCCATCCAAAGGCTATGAAGTGGAGGACCGAGTTGGACTCTCTCGTGTCGGAGCTAAAATTACAGCACGATGTTATTTTCGCTGGTCATTTGACGCATGAGGAACTCAACGCACTCTACACCGCAGCCGAGGTTGTATTAGTTCCGTCAAAGATTGAGGGCTTCAACCTTACGGCCGTCGAAGGATGGCTTCATAGGAAGCCGTGCGTTGTCAGCAAAGGCGCGGGTGTATCGGAACTGGTGCACGATGGAGTCAATGGGTGTACCTTCAACCCCTCTGATGACGTTGACCTAGCGAATAAGGTCGAGGGTCTGTTGGGGGCAAGCGAATCCGCCGCCAAGATGGGGGAGAATGGATCGATAACCGCTAGATTGTGTGACGTGAACACCGCGGTAAAGTCGCTTCAGGGGATATTCGAGGAAGAATCGGGAAGGTACGAAGTGAAGTAGTGAGAGTCGATTGATTATGGGCTCTGACGAGGCTGGATGATATCCATCTACAGTTCGGGGTTTGAGAAGCGGCTGAGCCCAGCCTTCAGGAATTCGGTCGCATGGACTCTCTCCGGGTTGACTCTATTCTCTACTGCTAAGTAGTAAGAAATGAAATCGCCCATCCAGATCAGATAAAGGATCCTGTTCAGCTTGGTTCTGCCCTTGGCAGCGATCTGAGTGTACTGAGAGCTCTTGAGCAGTTTCTTTATGATTCCGACCATCCTTGATACCACCCGTGGTTCTTCGAGATCTCTCAGGAAGATTATGTGAAGATCATTTCCGAGGTTCGTCCACGAGTTTATCTCATTATGACAGAGCTCTGTTATTATGTCATACTTGGCTACCGTTTTGGAATTTTCGTTGAGCTGTGACTTGAACCTGTGGGCAACCGAGGGATATTTCGTATATATGATAACCATCTTCCTTTGGAGCCTCTTTGCGACCTGCTTCGCAACGCTTTCTATCTTCTTCCTCTCAGCATCGAGTTCATCTATGCTGAAATCATCCTCAATCCAACCAAGATCGCTGAAGATATTGAGGATGAGAAAGAGCATGTACGGCATGGCTTCCCTTGGCAGATAACCGGAGGACAGCTTGGCGTATGGTATTTCATTCTTCAGGAATAGTTCTTCCATCCTGCCTCCAGAGGTGATGCCAATTATCTTGCACCTCTTTGATAACGCATCCTGGAGGGCTGAAATCGTTTCTATCGTGTTTCCGGAGTAGCTCAATGACATAACTAGGGTATTCTCGTTCGCGAACGCAGGAAGGGTCAGCCTCTTACAGATGGCGATTGATTTTGGCAAAACGTCTTCCATCAGATCTCTGACAACATCTCCAGCGATGCCCGATCCTCCCATACCCGAGATGATGACGTTGGAGACACCCCTATATTCTCTGGGAAGATTAATGCTCTCTCTCAACGCATCTCTTCCCATCTGAGGGAGCTCCCTAATGCGCTCCAGCATCATTACGTATCACCTGCTCACGCGAGTTAGATATATAAAAGCGCTTAGACCTATCATAATATTCATATACCAGTATCGAGAGAAAAGAGAGAAGGGACTGTAGTAGCTGTACACAAACAGTGGTAAATATCGATATGAACTTCGATGAAGACTTTCTGCTCGTGAGCTCGACAGAAACACAACCTCCTCCCACCGAGCGTTCAGGCCTTTTCGGTCGCATGCTCAGGGCGATGAAGCTTCAGAGTTCACTCTATGAGGAGGTGGAGCATGATCCAAGGGCGAACATTCAAGGCGTCTACGTGATCGCCATCGCTAGCCTTGCTCAGGCAATAGGCCGTTCACTGGACGAATACCTAACCGGGGGATCGCTCAGCAGTATCTTCGTCCCCGCTATCTTGGGCTTCATCGAAACGGCTATTGGGCTGGCGATCTGGTCGTATCTCCTCTACCTGATAGGCACGAGGGTATTCAAAGGCGTGGCTACTCCTTCAGAGGTCTGGAGAACGACAAGCTATGCAAGGTCGCCGGGAGTCCTTCTGGCGATACCCATCATCGGTCCCCTCGTGAACATATGGATTCTGATAGCTTACGTCATAGCTGCTCGCCAGGCACTTGACTTGTCGACAGGCAGAACAATCGTGGCAGCAATTGTGAGCGCCATCCCATTCATCATCATCCAAGGGCTACTCATACTGTTGCTCTTCGGTACGTAGTGCAGGGGGCTCATAACTTCGCTTGAATGACTCAATCTCGGTATCTCGGTGAAGGCTGAAGAAAGTGGGTTGCTCTTTCGGACATTCGCGTGGAGCGACAGGCTCCAGAATACGGCTCAGAGTTACCCGAAATTATGCGTTTGATCTAGAGGGCCGCTCGCTCCTGTCAGTTGCAGGGAACATGCGAATTGTAATCCACCCTGGTGATTGGATAATGCCAACCTAGAACAAGTCGTAGCTTGGACGATTCGTCCCCTTTAACCGAGAGTGGTCTTTTCAAAGTTTACTTTTAGACACATAGGTTTCTCGAGATAGAGCGCAATCGAATAGTACGCCTACCTGATTAGGGCGTAACCGACCCAGGGAGCTGCTGAGATTGAAGAGACTCGATGCAGGCGAGATCTCAATGATACGGCCATTTGGAGAGCCTCTTGACTATAGCCTCAAGAATGCGAAGAAAGTCGGTAACAGATACGCGACGTAGCAGGAGAGGGCTTCGAGGATAAAGAATCTTCCATCGCTGCGGACTTGCGCAGGGTTGAATCCTGACTTGTTCCCACACTTGAATGGTGTGGTCTTCGAAGAAGAATTGGCTCGCTTTACAACGGTAAACTACGAACCCTCGTGCGAATCATCCCGGTCCGATTGCTTCGAGGCCTCCGCGACTGTTGCGCGTGATATCTCGTCCCTCGTCTTTCCTTCGGTCGTTATTCCAATATCCTTTGCCGTACTTGTCAGGATGTCATGTTTCGACCCGCCCTGCCGAGCCTTAGAACTGGTCGACGGGGATGAGGACTCGGTTCGAAGGTCTGTCCGTATCGCGGTCGATTCTTTCTCGATGTCCTCAGCGATCTCCTTTATTGGGCTCTGCAAGTCCTTGGACACCTCCTGCACCTCCTTCGCCGCGGAATCGAACTCCTTCTTGGCTCGACCTAGTGCTCTGGCTAACTCAGGCAGTTTCTTAGGGCCCCACATGATGACGACGATCACGACAGCGCCTATGATTAACAATTCCAACGGGCTCACTGCCATACGGATTTTCTTTTCAAACAAATCAAACACCTGTTTAAGTGTCTTTCCCATTGGCAAAGTCGGTCAGGCGCCGGCATTCACCGAGGGGCTTGCAAGAGGTTTAGTTCTAGTCAGCTCATGTCGCTCATCAATTCTTCTCTCCTTCCGTTGCGATATCAACCCGAATGAAGAGGATAGAAATAGCCACTCTCACTCTCGCAAACCTCTTCGGGCTGGAGGTGGGCTCAATCGCTACATGTAGAGTGACAGAGATAATGACACTACGAAATGCGAAAATTCACCGTAAAATGAGCCATCAAGAATGTCATTAATTGTGACACCAAACAGCTACACTCTTGCCAAAAGATGCAACAGCGAGGCGCTACTATGAAAAAAGCGACTCGCCAGGAAGTACAGGTTCTACACTCTAATTACGTTCCTTGTCGTGCTTGGATCCTGGTCGAATTTGTCCTGCTAATACGCCCGTAAGAGAAAGCTAGAAGAGAGGGTATTAATGGATAAGCTGGCACCGAATAATGCGGGGGGAAGTTCCGATGGGAAAGAATCGGATTGGTGTCCTTGCACTGGATCTGGACGGGACTCTGAAAACCAAGGATAGGCGCGTCAACGCTGGAGTCACGAGAAAGTTGCGAGCGCTCAGGTCTTCCGGGGTCAGGCTAATCCTGGTAACGGGTAGGTGTGAACTCGAACTCCGTAAGGTTGTTGAGACATCGCTCTTTGACGCAATTGTGGCGGAGAACGGTGCTATCCTGATTCAGGGAAAGCGCAAGGAGATCCTAGCGCCCGATGAATGGTGCGAGGCGAGGAGGAGCATGCTCAAATTCTTCAAGAGCGGCTGTGAGGAGGTCATATTCGCGCTTGATAGAGAACTTGAAGAGCAGGCAGTACGCGTCATCGATCCTTCCGTTGCGAAAATAGAATTTAACAAGGATAGGTTGATGATCATGCCTATAGGGATTGACAAGACCTCAGGTTTGCTTGCGGCGCTTCGCCAACTAGGTGCCTCGACAAACGACATGATGTGCGTAGGTGATGGCGAGAACGACCTACCGATGTTCAGGATTGCAAGAATCAGAGTCGCTTTAAAGAATTCGGTCGAAATCTTGAAAGACGAAGCAGATTACGTTTCAAAGCGAGAAGACGGTGAGGGAGTGCTGGAAGCGATCGACCGGTTTGTTCACGGAAAGTATCAATGAAAGGCTCGCTGCCGGGCGCGCCAGCTATTGTTAGGAGACATCGCTTCAAGGTGAAGAGCGACTCTTAGCCTTTCCATCGCTTTCGTCCAGTGCTAAGAGAGAGCGAGAAGTGCGGATGTTTTTACCCTTGTGGAAGATGGGTAGTTTTCCTGAAGCCCCTACATGAAAGTCCTGAAGTCGAATTTCTCCTTCTCCGAATCCAGAGAGATCCGATGGTGGCGATCAAGTTGGTAGGATTACCACGTAGGCCACAAGGATGGAACGCCAGTCTTGTTGAAAAACAGCTCGCTCGCGAACGCGAAAATGATTATCCCGCGACGACAAGGAACACTACAGAACTGTCCGGCATCCTCCGTGGCAACCTCACACCCACTTTCTTAATTCTATCTGCCAGAAGCCGCGACTTCTGGAACTTGGCGATGCTTTACCATGCGGTCATCGCAGCGCTGTTGGTTACTTGGCTCGAGATGCCCTCACGTGGGCAATCGAACAAATTAGGGCAATCACGCAGTTACTATGGCTGATGCGCTCAAGAGACGATTCATACCGTCTATTCTGGGTCTCGTCCGGCGTTGTTAGACCAGGCAGTCCTCGAATGATCCTAGGAATTCGCAGAATGAATCCAATCCCACCGGGCCCGCCTTTATCTAAAGTCATGCCCTGCTTACTCCAGAAACAACTTTTTCGTACTTAGTGATAAGGAGCGCAAATCCTGTCCACTAGATATAATAAGCCGTCAACGGCTAAGTTTATCGGTCAGGCAGTCTCTTGCAACTTCAGCTCAAACAACAACTAGAATTTCTGTTGCCAGCATTTCTAATCATGATTTACATTATCCCCGTGCTCCGCAGGAATCTAGCAGTCCGCAAGGTCAAAAGGACGAAAGAACGGTTGAAAGGATTCCTCGTATCGGTAGCACGGACAGAGGGTTTTATCACGAACAGGGACTTCAATGTGGTAGACATGCCCGAGACTATGTCCGCGAGCGTCCTTCAAGAACTTGTAGAATCAGGCGTTCTGGTAGCAAGTACTGTGGATGGGGCGCCAAGGTATTCTCTCAGCGGACGGGAACAGGTTAACTGGGATGATTACGTTACAAGGCTCGGCATTCACAGAAGTTTGGTCGATTCTGCTAAGAGCTTTACCTATTCCTTGATTGAATATTGTGCATCAAATGGGATGTCCGTTAAGCCCGCATTGCTACCCAAGGCGATTCAGTTCTATGTTTCTCCGAGAGTGTATCGTCAGATTCATCCCTATACACTTGAGTGGAGGAACGGTGGGCTGACCCTGTCCGTGTTCATCAGGAACCCTCATGAGGATTTGGCCGGATGGCTTTGGGATAAAACTCGCTTTTACTGGTATATGATTATTGATTCAGCTAATACCGATTTTGAAACGTTAGGTCCAGTATTAAGAAAGGCGTTCGATAATGCCTCCGCTACACCCACTCAAGCAGGACAATCAGCGCGTTGAAAGCCAAGTGATGGTGGTCGTTAACCGCAGAAAAATTACGAGCAGGGTTGAGAGCATCATAGTGATAGAGATTCCAACTCGCTTTGTCAGGAAGCAATAATGGGTAGGTACTTATCGAATCTTCATTATGCTGTTTGCTCGCAGGCCGGAAATCGGCAGGTCGAACAATGACTCAGCCATACGTATAGTAGACAACTGAAACAGGGACGGCTGGCTGCCGTTTCAATTGCGCATGGCTAGAGAGATGGTTAAGGCGGGACGGGAAATAATTGAAGAGCCTCCCCTCCTGTGTTCTCTTCGATCAAATCCCACAGATGCCTAACGGTTTAGGTCGCTCTCTCAGTACTTCCTTGTGTCTCCCTGTAGCAATCCGCTTCCCATATGAATCCTATCTATGTGTTTAGAAAGTTGTTCATTATCATCAAATCCCGAGTCGCAGTAAGGGCAGCGAGATTTTCCCGAGGCTTCCCTATCAGCCATCTCTTCACTTAGAACGCACCTAGCTTAAATAATCATCGGATTGACATCCGCAAGAGGGTTGATTCTCTCCTCCTAGCCTCGGCGGAGTCGCAATGAATTCGATAGTGCGACAAGATCGATTAGGCTGATTATCGAACTTTCTACTAAATGAGTATGTAACAGTACCTCATAAGAATCGCTAATACTCACCCGTACATTCAAACCAAATCTGACAACACTCGTAAATTATCCGGTTAGGGAATCCGCAAACTATACCCATTCAGGGTGAGTGCCACCGGGCCAGATATCATTTGCTAGTGGGCTCTTTTTCCCGGTATCCTCACCAATTCTTCTTTGCAAAGTTATCTCTTTGTTGGAATGCGCATACAAGAACACACACTCAAATGATAGTGGGCCCTCCGTTAAATGCTGCTCGCCCCTCCGCTGGTTAGAAATAGGTAGGCGGACCTAACTCTCATAAGTCACGCTTCGCCGCACTCGACCACAGCAATGGTCTCTTCCGAGGCTGTTCTCAGCGGGATTCTTACCGTAAGCATCCTGATTTTCTTCGCGAAAATCCTGGCCGGCCTCTTCTCCAGATTCCGAATACCAGCCGTTCTCGGTGAACTGTCCGCGGGCATGATCCTCGGACCCAGCGCACTTGGAGCATACCTTGTTTTCTCAGGCCATTCGCTAATAGAGATTAGTGACTTCGTGCTTTTCTTTGCGGAAGTCGGCGCGATACTCATTCTGTTCTCCGCAGGGCTCGAGATGACGTTCGCCGAGTTCAGGGCCGCGGGTTTCAACTCGTTCATCATAGGAACCCTCGGGGTTGTCCTACCCTTCTTCTCAGGTTTCTACTTGACGCTCCATGTGGGCTACCCGTTCACCTCAGCGCTGATAGTCGCCGCGACTCTTACGGCTACGAGCATAGCCATAACTCTGAAGGTGCTTGAGGAACTCAAGAAGACCGGCGAGATGGAGGCCAAGGTGATGATCAACTCCGCCGTAGTGGATGACGTGCTGGGCCTCGCGGTTCTCGCGGTAGTGGTGTCTGTGATAGGGGTTGGCAGGGCGCCGACGGTTCTGGAGGTAGCGTCAAAACTGACGACGATTCTCCTGCTGTGGCTTACTCTTCTCGTCGTGGTGGTCCTCACGGTGCCGAGGCTCCTGAAGCTGCTCCCGAAGTGGAGAGTGGAGGGAACGGACGAAGCAGCCGCGACGGTAATATGCTTCGGTTCCGCTTCCATCGCGGCCCTGCTGGGGCTCTCACCCATAGTCGGCGCCTATGCCGCCGGGATGGGGCTGGCTGGCTCACAGGCGCTCAAGACAGTAAGGGAGTACATAGAGAAGATCAACCTTGTTTTCGCCCCTGTATTCTTCGCTGTGATAGGCGCCTCACTCAACTTCGGCAGTTTCTCACCACCTGCGGTGACGCTTCTTCTCCTGCTGGTAGCGGCAGCCGTGCTAAGCAAGATAGTCGGTTGCGGTGTTCCCGCGATGGTGCTCCTGAAGAATCGCACGCTCGGATGGAGAATCGGAGCCGGGATGGTCTCTAGGGGAGAAGTGGGTCTGGTCATAGCGGGCATCGGCCTGACATCTGGAGTCATCGAGGAAGCGGTATACGCTGCACTGATTGGAGTTGTGATCTTAACGACGATTCTCTCTCCGATACTCTTGAAATTCGCGTACAGAGCACCTCGAAGAGAGAAATCGAAATCCTGAAGGCTAAAATAGAAAATCTCTGTCGGGGGTGAGAACTGGCATTCGAGGCAAAAGCGCGCCATCTCACGGGTCTCGCACATTCTCCCCTACACTCAGAGTGGTTGGTGAGACACAGGTTCAAGAGTCTGGTCGAGAGGAACGCTTCACTTGGCTCCGAAGGATACAATCTCAATACTCTCTCTGGGCACGCCACCGTTAATCAATTTCTGTAGCATTCCTGGCTCGCCAATCGCTTTGATTCCACCGATGAAGGTAATGCCTCCGCAAATTGCGTAGTAAGAATCAGCAAAGTCCGGCACATGCGCGACGACATCCTCCAACTGGAACCTCCTATTTGCGACGTATCGGAATCTATCCGAGGGATATCCATTGAAGTCGTTGTGGTAAAGACTTTCGCGCTCGCGGGTGAAGGCGTACACAAGCCTTAGCTGACTACACCTCTCAAGTAGGCGTGGCAAGACGCTCTTGTAGATCCAATCGCTTCTCGTCTTGACGGAGTGCATCAGGATGATGTCCAGATCGAGTGCCTTGTCTACGGAATATTCAATTAGACTCTTGAAAGGAGATATTCCGCTTGATGCCGCGAGAAGGACCATCGTCTTCGCCCTGCCCTCCGAAATCAGTCGGTGCCCCTTCGTGAGGAACTTTCCGACCGGGCCCTCAATGACATACCTGTCTCCCACCCTAGCGTTCGACAGGAAATGAGGCGCAAAGGCGCCTCCCTCATGCTTTATCGTTAATTGAATCTGCCCCCTCTTCAGAGGCGATGAAGCGAGCGAATAGAACCTCCAGTCGCTCTTTTTCGGCGGAGTATCGGCGTAGAGTTTCACCTCTTGTCCCGGGAGGAAATCGAAATGGCTGGACTTTACCTCGAAGTCGTAAGTCTTCGCATCAGGGGTCTCGTCGCTGATTCCTAGTACCTCCACGAGATGAGTATCGCGTTCTTCTCGCATGTCTCCTCTCCGAGAAATATCGCCCCTTCTATTTCTGGATTTTTGTGTTTCGTCGGGCTCTTCCTGGGGCCGTGACGGCCAGTCTTGTCTATCGCAAGGAATTCAGTGCGCGCGACTGACTAAAATAGTGGGACGGCTGAATCACATGAGTTGTCTCTCAAGGCCGGAAGGATTCTTGGTGTATCGATACGAATCCATTACACCCTTGTTCTCACCTTCCTTCTCATAGCCGGCACTCTAAATACCCCGGGCTACCCCCCACGACCTACATCGTGATGGGCGCGGTGGGCGCGCTCTTGCTTTTCGTCTCCGTTCTGATCCACGAACTTGCACACTCCCTACTTGCCAAAAGGAATGGGCTCAGGGTAAGGCAGATCGTGTTGTTCATATTTGGTGGCGTGTCTGAGCTGGAGGACGACCCGGGAGACTCTTCTGTCGAGTTCAAGGTCGCAGTGGTCGGACCCTTGACGAGCTTCGCAATAGCAGCGATACTGTGGGTACTGTGGAACTCTCTGATCCTGGTCAGGACCGACGTCGTGTACCTAGCAGTCCTCCAGTACGGGAGTTTCATCAACCTAATTCTCGGCGGCTTCAACCTCATACCCGCCTTTCCGATGGATGGGGGTCGTGTATTTCGGAGCGTTATTTGGAGGCGTCGTCGCGACAAGTACACGGCAACGCGGATCGCGAGTCGCGTCGGAGTTGGCTTCGCGTACGTTTTCATCGGATTCGGGCTTCTCATCGCCTTCACTGGAAACTTCATCGGAGGAATCTGGCTCGTCTTTATCGGATGGTTCCTCAGAAACGGTTCAGAATCGGGACTCATGCAGGCGACCATCTCCGAAGCGCTGGGCAAGACTAGGGTTGGAGATGTAATGACGACCTCGATTCATACCGTGAAACCAGGCTCGACATTGAAGGAAGTGATTGACGACTACCTCTTGGTCTACAAGCACGGCGGATATCCTGTCGTCCTCGAAGGCAAATTCCTAGGTATGATCACCTTGGACGATGTCAAGAGAGTACGCAAAGAAAAATGGACCGAAACTCACACCCAAGATGTCATGACGCCAGTCGAAAAGATCGTCTCCGTGGGCCGTGGAGTGCACGCCTCAGAGGCGCTTGTGTTAATGTCCAAGCGGAGCATAGGCAGATTACCCGTGCTGGAGAATGGTAACTTGGTTGGGATAATTAGCAGAAGCGACCTTATGAAGATAATAAACCTCAAGACAGAACTGATGAAATAGCTCAAATCCGAGTAATGAAGTCAGCGGATATATGTCGGTTCGCCCAGCGCATCCTTGCGCAGCAGACATGATCCCTTCCTCCCCGGCAGCAGGCTCAGCGGTAGCTTTACCTGTATGGAGATACCGGAGAGAACTTCGTTACTCCCCTCGGTATGAAGGGACTGACCTCCTCTACGCTAAAGGCCCAGACTCGCAGTGGCTCTTCGTTCAGCCCGTGCTCTTTCAGTCTCGCTCCAGCTTGATCGACGAGTCTCTTCGAGGTAACCTTCTCGGCCTGCCCCTTGAGCTGAAACCCGCTTAGGCTCTTCCTGTCTAAGACGGCAACGGAGACCTTTGGCCACTTCCTGATGTTCGAAAACGTTTTATCTCTGAAAGCATCGGCAAACAACAGTTCCTTCTTCCCAATGATGTCCAGAACAAACCTGGGTGAAACATTTGGTACACCCTTCTCGTCTACGGTGCTGACAAGAACCACGTATCCCTCCTTCATGATCAGTCTAACCACTTCTTCCGTGATCTCTACCAAGACAGTTCACGGATGGAATCGAGGTGAATAAAGATTTTCGTTGCGACTTATTGGTGAAATGCCACCTCAGCCCCAAATCGAAGGAACCCGCATCTACTCGCAATGACCGGTGTCACGGGCCAACTAGGGCAACAACAAGAACGGGGCACTGTACTCTCTCGACGACATTTCTGGAGACACTCCCACGCCTTGAGCCGTGAAACTCCCCTGCGGCCTGCCCTTCCGACGACTATGAGGTCGACCCTCTCTGTGTCACGGAGCTGAAGGATTCTGTCAGCTGACCTTTTGTGCGCTGGCGTGATTTTCGTCCGAATTCCCGCGGACTCTGCTTCTCGCCTCCTTTTCCCCAGCATTTCATCTTAGCCTTACTTCGAGCATACCGCCGGTTGGGTTCCTCACCCTTGCGGACAGATTAATGATACGCATATACGTCATTCTCGTCCACGCCTTGGCCATCACTGTTGGATTGGTCGCAACAAGCAACGAGAGACAGGTAGAGCTAGTAAGAACAATGAATCGTGTCAGCTGGACGATACACCCATTGCCGCCGTCACACTCGTTGGTTTGCAGCTAGTCTTGCAATACGCAAGAACTGCAGTGACGCTATCCCACTTCGACTCGAAGAAACTTACTGGAAACTTCAAACGCATCTCGTCTGAGGTGGAGCGTTCGGGAGGAAGAGAGCTAGGTCCGAGTTGTGAGCACGCGTTTGTACCTTAGGGTTGGAGTGTCCTGTGCCCGCCTACCCTGATCATCTCCTTGACCTCAATCCCGTCGTGCGTCAGCCGACTTCAGCGCCAGTGTCGCTCGTAGATTTCAACGGACAGGGCCCACCATCACTTGATACGAGTCCCACCGGGCCTGCTATCGTTTGCTGGTGGGTCCACTTTCTCAGAATGAGCCAGACCTGCTGATGCAAAAAAGGAGCCACCAGTTATAAGGCGGTAGTCCTACGGCCCACATCGTGAAGTCGGGACGCTTACTATTGATTGCCTACGGTGCCGGCACGATCGGTGTCCTTCTCCAGATGACCGCTGCCAATTGGGATGTGAGCTGGCACATCCTCGGGATAGTGGAAACCTTCTTGACTCCTCCCCACTCGGTACTCTACACGGGAATCGCGCTCACAGTGGTCGCAGCGCTCCTGGGAATTTATCTACGAACGAAGTCTGATTCGCCGGCGCTGACCGGGCTGCTAGTCGCGGCAGTTGGAGGAGGCTTGCAGCTTGTCTCAGGACCCCTAGATTTCTGGTGGCACGAGACCTACGGCTTCGATCCTTATCTCTTCACTCCCACCCACTCCATCCTCATTGCGGGACTTGTATTGGGCGGAGTAGGAATAGCCCTAGGAACCGCCCGCCTCCTGGACAACCGTAACGGCCGAGTGTATGCTGAGGACTTCACCGCGCCACGGAGGTTGCTCCAAGCCATGGTTACCATCACTCTCGCAGTCCTATGGCTCGTCATGAACTTCTTTCTGAATTGGCTATTCAACGCCCAGGGGGTTGCGTACACCTTCCAAATCTGCTCTCCTGCGGTATTAGCCGCACGGAGCTGCGAATTCGTGAACAGCTTCTACACCACGACCTTCTTTCCCCAGATAGTCCTCTTCGCGGCAACAGGCACTTTGGTGCTCTTCGCTTCCAAGAAGCTGCTTGGTTGGAAGGGCGCCGCGTTCCTTGTAGGCGCCATCGTGATTGGGATCCAGACGGTTACCGAGCTCGGATTCTCGGCGCAGTCGCTCCTTTCCGGGAGCGCTCCAGGGTCGTTCTACATCGCTGGTTCCATGGCAGAGTTCGGTCAAACGTTAGCCTCGGGAATCCCATTCTATCTCGCTCTGCTCATCCCAATAGCCCTCTTTGATTACATCGTGACCGACTCAAATTCCAAGAGTTTGCTCATTGCAGCGGTTCTCCTCGGACCCGTCTCACTTTACAGCGAGGCGCGATTTTCGTTCTTTGCTGGTCTCTGGTCGATTGAAGCAGGGCTGATTCCCCTCTTCGTGGCTCCCATGCTTGTGGGCGGCCTGATAGCGGGGTTGACGAGAACCATGTTCGCGGACACGTTATTGCATCACGTTACCCGCTCGATAGACTCAACGTAGCGACGGGCAGCAGGTTACCATATGTGACAACCTGTCAGGAATCCCAAACGGAATCGTAAGCTGGGCACCCATTCACAATGCCAGTTTTCAGCTCTCGCTCTTGGGATTCGGACAGTTAGCTTAAATGCTGAGCTCGCGAGCCACCAGTCCAGCTTTCATTGGTCAAACCCCACTTAGAGATAGTTCTCTTCGGAGCATTGATTGTGCTAGGGGGTATAGCGGTCTTGCTGGCGTGGGCAGTGATTGGACTCCTCTCCCTCCTTTTCATGGCTCTTCTGCGTCTCCAGCTCGTGCTCATCATCACCTCGTTAGCGCTGATTCTTGCTGGCTCGGCTCGAATCTCCCGTGGGGCTGGGTCGGGAAATCTCCAGCGGACAAGGACGGCAGTGAACATCCGAGTTTAATATCCGTCGCCAGCACCAAACGCAAAATTGGCACTCAAGACAGGGACGATCAGGCAGACAGTATTCTTCCAGACTAGTCCGAACGATGTCTACGACGCGCTTCTGAATCCAAGAAAGCATGGCGAATTTACAGGTTCTCCTGCTACCTCCGATTCCAGGGTAGGCGGGAGATTCACCGCTTGGGACGGGTACATAACGGGCAAGCACCTCGAACTTGTCAGAGGCAAGAGGATCGTGCAGGAATGGAAGACTTCCGAATGGCCCGCAGGTTATCCTCCGTCTCGCCTTCAGTTCAATTTGTCTCTCAAGCGAGGAGGTACTGAACTCAGGATGTTGCACTCGAAAGTCCCTGCGGAGCAGGTCGCGAGCTACAGGGAAGGCTGGGTCGACTCATACTGGAACCCCCTCAAGGAATATTTCACCAACAAGAGACGATAGTAGGGGCTCTCACCGCGGTGACGAAGCATCGTACCCAGTCGTCATGACGGGTGGCGACATCAACCTCAACTGTGTCATGTACCTCTGCAAGATGAACGCGGCGATTACGGGTGGGATGAAAGCAATGACTAGCGGGGCAGAAGCGCTGAAGCTTGCAAAAGCTAACACGGGAGGAACCATGAAGAAGTCTGCGATGCTGGCAAGGAATAGTGAGAAAACCAACTCGTTCCAGGAAGTCAGCCAGCTCACTACCGCCATCGCTATCAACCCCGGGGCTGCTACAGGGATCATGATACTCCGTAGCACCCTATACCTGGAGCATCCATCAATCCGCGCCTGCTTGTCGAGTTCCTGAGGGATTGACGCAAAAATTCCAGAGATCACCCACATCGCAAGTGGCACCGTCAACGTGAGTTGAGCAGCTATTATTCCCTGGTAAGTCCCTAGCAAGTTGACGGACTTGTAGAATTGGTAGAAAGGAATCACGATGGAGATCGGCGGAAGCACCCTCGTGAAGAATATCAAGAAGAATAAGGTCGTCCGGAACCTGAAGCTGAACCTGGCGAAGGCATAGCTCCCTGGTATGGACAAGGCCAGCGTCAACACCATCACTGCCGTCGCGACTACCGTGCTGTGGACTAACCCTGAAGAGAACTGTGAACCGAATCCCGCGGTTGCCAGCACTTTTGGATCAAAGAGACTCAGGACGAAGCGGAAATTTTCCAACGTCAGATTGGCCGGGTAGAGGTTGGGTGGAACATCGACTCTACTACCGCTGGGTTGGAGAGCCAATACAAGTAGCCAGTAGATGGGAAGAAAACTCCAGACGGCTATCAGGATAGCCGCTATTCCAGTTGCTCTCCTTATTTGCGACACCTCAATGGAAGTTAGGGATTGGGGACTCCCGCCTGCTCGTCCCGCCGGTGGCTCTGAGAATCTTCTCTACCTAGTCTTGGCAGGGGCTTTTCCGTACGTCTTCTCGTAGTTTGCTATGGTCTTCACCAACCCCTTTGAGATGTCCTCGAGGAACTGCTCGCCGAGCTTCTTCGAGGCCTTTCTAGCGTCTCCCCAGATCCCGGTCTTCGAAACTAGGTGCCATCCCCCGGTCTGGGTTGCGCTGATGTTCAACGTCGCGGTGTCTTCGCCGACTTTTGGCCATTCGACAGGCGCCCTGCGCATGTCAACGAACTTGTCGTCTATGGCCAGTATCGCGGAGGTCTCACCGATGTTCGCATGCCATCCAACCCTCCAACTGAGATACTTCTCGGCCATCTTGGGAGACATGACATTCCAGTAGGTAATCCCGTAAACATTCGTACCTTTGGGTAACTCTGGGCTCGCGGTCACGTCAGTAATCGCAACAAACAGAGGTTGGTCGTTGCAGTAATGACCGTTGACGAAGATGATTCGTCTGAATCCAGTCTTGGCGAGGCTGAGGGCGACATCCTCTAGAACGGAGATCAGAGTCTTCCCCGAGAGCCAGATGATTCCCGGGAAACCGTAGTGTGCTTGCGATAGTCCATACGGAAGAGGAGAGGCAACTAGTGCCTTCATCTTCTTCGCCGCCCTCTTGGCTACCTCCAGGGGGATGAGCGTGTCCGTAAGGTACGGAAGATGAGGACCGTGTTGCTCGGTCGTCCCGATCGGCACGATGACCGTATCTCCCTTCCTCAGATACTCGCGGACCTCCACCAAATTCATTTCTCCTAGATAGACCTTCTCCATGAACGAGACCTCTTTTTCACAAATCTAAATCTCTTTCAAATCTCGACCGTGCTCCTTATTTGCCCGCTCATATGTTATTACGATGGCAGAAGATATCTTCTCCATACCAGACGTACCAAAGAAGCGAATAGGTATCTCTGGAAAGGCATCCTCTCCAGCCCCTGGCTCCGAGCCCGCGATTTCTTCAGCGAAGAGCGATACTGAGTCGCATCCGACTGTCGGAACTTCCAAGCTCACTGCACTGACCAGATGCGAATCGACACCCCGCCGCGAAGATGTAACCGTAGGCAGAGTCACCCCTATCGCATATGTCGCGAACGCGAAATTCCAGTCTTACGAAAGAAACTTGAAGTCCGAACGCGCACCTTTCTCTGGAACCGATACTGAGAAGACTTACTTGCTCTACTTCGCAACAGGAGACCTGAGAGTATCCAAACGCGGCCGCTGCGTAAGAGTCGAGATGACAACCACGCATTCAGCGCAGTTGACCTTGTTATCGAACCTGCTTGGTACGTATGCGAGGCCGATACTATACCCAATAAAGAACCCGTCTTACTTCCCGAAATGGTCTCGCTTAGCTTGGCGGATAGTCTACGATCTAGATGAGTCCTTCCACTTTCTCATGCAACTTCCCAAATCAGTTGACGAACCTACATCGGGCGATGACCGCTTGTTCTACACCGCATTGACCGGTTTCGCAGACGCGGAGGGATACGTAGGATTGAAGAAGTCGCAGGGCCACGCCTACGCTTACTTCAGTGTAAGCAACAAAAACAGGAGGATATGTAATGACTTTCTTGCGGGTCTCAGGAAACGCGGTTTCTCGTCGCTTGTCTGCAATCGTCCGCGAGCTGACGGCTCGCCGCAGTGGGAATTGGAAGTCCACGGGACAAATGCAGTAGCATTACTTGAGAGACTTGATTTCAGACACCCAGAGAAGGATGCGGCTAAGAAAATAACCATTGAAAACAATCGACATCCGTGGGTTAAGGTTGGGCCTGCTTACAGGGCACTCAGGGAACGAATCCGAAAGGAACGCAACAGTTGCGTTTTGGCTGCGAGGAGGGCTTATGGCAATAAGAATGCCGTAAGGCAAGCGAAGTTTGAAAGGTACAAGGAGGTCACCAGAACTGTGTGGATACAACGGTTGGCTGGCCTTCGACCCATTGAAATAGCAATGTCTTTAGGAATGTCTTGGAGAACGGTTTACCGACGCTTATCGAGGACCGAGATTATCCATGAATGAACAAAGAAGACCAAACAGGCTGGCCAAAGAGAAAAGTCCATATCTACTCAAGCATGCGTACAATCCCGTCGACTGGTACATCTGGGGAGATGAGGCATTCACTAAAGCGAAATCGGAAGAGAAACCAATCTTTCTGAGCATAGGGTATTCGTCATGTCATTGGTGCGCCGTGATGGAACGAGAGTCCTTCGAGAACGAGAAGATTGCCAAGATTCTCAACGAAAACTTCGTCCCCATCAAGGTTGACAGAGAAGAAAGGCCGGACGTGGACGAGGTCTACATGAAGGCGGTCACAAGTCTGACCGGGCAGGGCGGCTGGCCCCTCTCTGTCTTTCTAACGCCTGAGCTGAAGCCGTTCTACGTAGGAACATACTATCCTCCTGAACCTAGACACGGACTGCCAGGGTTTCTCCAGCTCCTACAATTCGCCTCAAGCCTTTGGAGAGGGAAGCGGAGTGAGGTGGAGCAGAACGCAGAGGAGCTGACGCGCGTGATCAGGGAGAACTACAGCGTGCGGCCGCATGACTCCATCTCGCAGAGGCTACTCGACGACGCCTACGCCGCGCTGGTATCATCCTTCGGCCCCGAGCATGGAGGTTACGGGGGCCCGCCCAAATTCCCTCTTCCGACCTGCATCCAGTTCATGCTGAGATACCACCTGCGGAC
>JACPTA010000166.1 GCA_016193005.1 Nitrososphaerota archaeon
GGGTTCAACGGAAGTCTTCTTCACTCCTGACCGGGTGGAGAGCCGCGCTCTAAAGATGGACCTCGGCACAGCGGCGAGCATTACACTTGTCCTGCAGGCGGTAGTACCCGCCGTCTCTCTTTCTGGCGCAACGCTCGAGGTCGAGCTGACTGGAGGAACCGACGTGCCGTGGAGTCCGACCGCGGATTACTTCGGGAAGGTGGTGGTCCCAGCGCTAAAGAGATTGGGGATAGAGGTCGAGTTCGAGGTTCGCAGGAGGGGCTACTACCCTCGCGGAGGGGGAAGAGTCAGGGTGGTGATCCATTCATCATCGTCCCTCAAGAGCATCGACATCTCGGAAAGGAAATCATCTCCGAGTGTCGGTGTCCAGAGCAGATGTGGGATGCTCCCAAGGCATGTTGCCGAGAGGCAGGCAACTTCAGCGATCTCCAGGCTCAAGCGAGAAGGGATCGAGGCTGGAAACGTGGAGGTCACGACCGAGGAATCGAGCTCGCCTGGTTCATCACTCCTCGTTTCAGCGCGCGATCCGACATGCCTCATGGGCTCGGATGCCATAGGGGCGAGAGGCAGACCTGCGGAGGAGGTCGGCGAGCATGCCGCGGTTGAATTCATCGGAGCTTACGAGAGCGGCTCGACCGTTGACTCGCACCTCGCAGACATGCTTGCATCGTTGCTGTGCGTCGCGAACGGCGAATCGAGGTTGCTAATCTCCAACGTTACCGAACACCTCAAGACATCGCTCCATCTCGCGGAAATATTCACAGGGTCCAAGTCATTCGTCTCTCCCTCCTATCCATCGCCCCAGCAAAATAGCTAATAAGAGGGCAAGGGCCGCCCAGCGAAGAGATTCGGTTTGTTCCCAGAGGCCTATATCCCCGGCGCCACCGCGGTCGGGATTGCTTGCAAGGAAGGCGTGATGCTCGGTGCCGAAAGGAGGATAACGCTCGGTAACTATGTTCTGAGCAAGACCGGGAAGAAGGTCTTCAAGATAACGGAGAGCGTTGGTGCTGTCTGCGCAGGAATGGTGGCAGACATGCAGAACCTCGTTCGAGAGGTTGGTGCCTATGCAAAACTCAAGGAGCTGGAGGGAAGGAGGAATCTGAAACCAAATGCGGTAGCCAAGCTGATGTCAGTCATCTTGTTTGAGAGGAGGTTCGCTCCTCTACTCACCCAGGTGATAATGGGCGGAATCGACGGAAAACCAAACGTATTTGTCCTCGACCCGCTCGGCAGTGTAATCACCGACGACTACGCCGCTGTGGGGACGGGCGCCGAGCCCGCTGTCGGTGTGATCGAAGCATCTTACTCTTCCTCGATCACCCAGAAGGAGTCGCGGGAGCTACTTATCACTTCGATAAAGGCGGCGATACAGAGAGACGCGATGAGCGGAAACGGGATAGACCTTCTGAGCTTGGACAAGTCCGGTATGAAGGAAGAAGCAATCTCACTCTGAGGCGGACCTCTTTGTGGAACTACGGCAAAGTAACTGTCCGCTGGCTCGGACACGACGGTTTTGTTCTCGAGGGCTCCAAGACGGTAATCGTTGACCCCTTCAAGGCTCAGGGCAATTACAAGGCGGACCTGCTCCTAATCTCCCACGAGCACTTTGACCACCTCAGCCCAGATGACATAAGGCGGTTCACAACGAACTCGACGAAGGTGATTGCGCCAACGCTCTGCAAAGAGACGCTTTCGCAGCTGGGCCTAGCAGTGACATACGTCGCGGCCAATTCAAGGACCGAGACTGACGGAGTCGTGGTTGAGACGGTCCCTGCCTACAACCTGAACAAGTTCCGTTCGCCAGGTAAGGTATTCCATCCGAAAGAGGATGGGAGGGTCGGGTACATCATTACCCTCGACGGTGGAAGATTCTACCACGCGGGAGACACGGACGTGATACCCGAGATGAAGAGCGTAAACGTCGACGTTGCTTTCCTACCAGTCTCCGGTACCTACGTCATGACTGCTGAAGAGGCTGTCGAGGCAGCGAAGATGATGAAGGTCAAGGTCGTCGTCCCGATGCATTTCGGGACCATAGTGGGAAGCAAAGCCGATGCAGAACGGTTCAGGAAACTGACCAACTGCGAAACCAAGATAATGGATAAAGGCTAGCGGCCTCACTCGGGAACGCTCTCGACTTTGAGCTTTCCGTTCGCTATCGTTACAAATAGGAACCGATTGTCCTCAAAGACGAGCGTCAATTCAGTCTCCTTTTCCGTTGCTGTGAGAAGTCTCTTCTCAACGATCCCGTCAAACTTTGCCATGTTCTGGCCTCCCCGGCGTTTGATGATATTTCTATCTTATGCAGTTCGGCACTGACAAGCCATCGCATGTGGCGTGGTAACTGCATGGGTCCAAGTGAAGAGCGTGCCACGCTGGGAGCCCATCTCTTGAAGAATCATCCATGAATTAGCACAGAAAGTATTTTAGCAGAGAAAAGACCGCGGGCTGCACCACCTTGGAGGACGATCTCGAGCTCAAGCTGATCACTGCGAGAAAGCTAGCCGAGATGAAGAAGAGGATCGGAAAGGTCGCGGCGGATAGCGTGCCCAAGGCGGAAAAGTCGAACAGGGAGGTTGTGCTTGGGAAACTGGCGGACAGAGGTGACGAGGTCTTGGAGGCCGCATACCAATCGTATCCGAAGGAGACTGAGGCGATAGTAGGCCAGCTGGCGAAACTCATCAGGGACGGGAGGTTGGAGAACAAGATCTCAGGCGGGGAGCTCTACAGTGTCTTGAGGCAAGTGGGACTCAGGTTTAGGCTCAACACGACGATAAAGGTGCAGGAGAAGGGAAAGCTGGTGGACCTCGCAGACAAGCTGCGTAGCAAAGATGGATCCAGTTGAGCACACGAGCGACGAAGCTAGGGGCGATTGAAACTAGGATTCTCTCAAGGCCGAGACCTAAGAAGCCTGTGCTTGTCTGCGGTTTGCCTGGAAGTGGATACGTTGGAAAATTGGGTGCTGACTACCTTGTGAAGACCTTCAAGGCGCAGAAGGTCGCGGAGTATTATTCTCCTACATTCCCGCCTCACGTGAACATCACGGATGATGGACAGGCGCATGTAATGAAGGCCGAGGTGTATTACTGCGGTACTCAGCAGGCCAACGACCTTCTCATATTCACCGCTGACGCTCAGCCAACAACTTCGAAGGGTGAGTATGAACTGTCGGATAGCGTCCTGAGGCTTGCCAAGAGATACTCGGTGAAGACGGTGTACTCGCTCGCGGCTTACATAACTGGAGGATTCTCCAAGGAGTCGCGCGTCTTCGGGACGGCGACATCGGGAGGGACTGTGGAGGCTCTCTCCAAGAATGGTATCCAGGTCATGAAGGAGGGAGGGATTACTGGGATGAATGGGATTATCATAGGCATGGCGCCCCTTCACGGGATGGAGGGGATCTGCCTGCTCGGAGAGACTTCAGGGTATCTGATTGATGCGGGTGCCTCCCAATCCGTCCTCGAGGCCTTCTCGAAGCTTCTCCAGATGAAGATTGACCTGAGTGGACTTCAGGAGAAGGCGAAGGAGACCCAGCAGATAATCGGCCAGATTCAGAAGATGACCGAGCAGCCGAGGGAACCAGGGGCTCAAGAGAAAC
>JACPTA010000217.1 GCA_016193005.1 Nitrososphaerota archaeon
AAACTGCGTCGTTTACCTGCTTATCAAGAATTTGGACCTGTTGCTTGTTCACCAGTGGACCGACATCTGTCTTCGGGTCCATTGGGTCACCCGTCTTCTTCGCTCCCATCTGACTGACGAACTCTTCCGTGAACCTCTTCGCGACAGACTTGACGACTATGAACCGCTTGGCAGCAATGCAACTCTGGCCCGAGCTTATCAAGCGCGCATCCGAACCTACCTTTGCCGCCCTCCCGACGTCCGCGTCGTCGAGAACGATGAACGGATCACTCCCGCCGAGTTCCAGGACGAATTTCTTCAGGTTCTTTGCGGCGAGTTCACCCACCTCCTGTCCTGCCTTCACACTTCCCGTGAGCGAGACTCCCTGAATGAATTCTGACTCAATAAGGCCGGATACCGCCTCATGATCAGTGATTACTGAACCAAAGACCCCCTTGGGGAATCCGGCGTCTTGAAATGACTCCTCGATAGCCAACGAGCTCGCGGGGCAGACGTTAGAGTGTCTCAATATCGATGTATTGCCAGCCAAGATCGCGGGGATGGCGAACCTGAACGCCTGCCAGAAGGGGAAGTTCCACGGCATTATGGAAAGGACAACGCCGAGAGGTTGGAAGGTCACAAAACTGAGTGTGGCATCCGTCTTGCCAAGCTCATCCGCAAACCAAGCTCCGCCGCTCTCCGCATAAACCTCCGCTGTCCACGCACATTTTTCCACCTCGACCATCGACTGCGAAATTGGCTTTCCCATCTCCCTTGTGATAATAGTGGAGTACTCCTCCTTCTTGTTTCGCAGAGCCTTCGCCAAGCTCCGTAGGTATTCGGATCTCTCCTCAACCGAGAGCCTCTTCCACTTCGATTCGAAGGCTGAAGCTGCCTTGCTCGCTCTGCGAATCGCCTCTGCTCGAGAGTGCATTTTGTAGCGGCCTATTTTCTCTCCCGTGGCTGGGTTGACCGTCTCCACGAACTTTTGAGTCAATTCTGTCGACGAATGGGAGCGAGCCCATATTTCTGCTTATTCGATTGGATTAGATAGACTCGATTTGCAACAATGCAATACTTGAATTCACCCGACTGCCCCCGCCGCCCTCTGAATTACTTCGGACATCGCAGGATGGATGTGGACTGTACGCGTGATGTTTCTGACCGACCCGTCGCCTGATTTCATTGCGACCAAAACTTCATGGATGAGGGTAGCGGCATCGCTCCCCAATATGTGACAGCCGAGGATTTTTTTAGTGTTCTTCTCTACCAAAATCTTCACGAACCCTGAGCGGTCTTCTATTGCTTGGCCCATCCCAGTATCAATGTAGTTGTGCTTTCCGACAGCGTAGTCTACCTTCTCAGCTCGTAACTGTTGCTCCGTCTTCCCGACTCCAGCAATCTGCGGCGAACTGAATATTGCATGAGGCATCACATTGTAGTCGACGGGGACCTTATTCGAGGGGTCGATGATGTTGTAGAAGTTGTATTCGGATTCCAGATTAGCGCTGTGCCTGAAGAGATAGTGTCCCACTGCGTCACCCAACGCGAAGATCCCCTTCACGTTCGTTTCCAGAAATTCGTCGGCAATTACGAAACCTTTCTCGTCCGTTTTTACGCCCGTATTGTCAACATCCAAGCCGTCTGAGTTTGGGATTCTTCCGGTCGCTACGAGAAGCTGGTCTGACCTGATTACGTTCGTCTTGTTCCCTTCTCCTCTCACAGTAACCTCGAAATCTTCGCCTTTCTTTGCCACCTTGACGGGTTCGAATCCCGTCAACACGTTGTACCTCTGCCTGAAGAGCTCCGTGAATTTCTGTGACACCTCCTCATCCTCCCTGTATACCAGGGTGTTGTGTTTCTCTACGATGTTTATCTTGGTGCCGAGTGAACCGAAGAAGTGTGCCATTTCGACCGAAATATAGCCTCCTCCTAGTACCGTCAGCATCTTGGGTTGTTTTTTCAACCTAAGAGCCTCGTCGCTCGTAATGAAACCAGACTCCGCCAGCCCATCTATATCAGGAACGAGTGGCCTGCCGCCTGACGCGATCAATATCTTGTCCGCCTTGATAACATCCTTTCCAACTTGGAGTGTTTTGTGGCCGATAAAGCGACACTCATTCTTATAGAGGAGAGGATTTTCCGACCCTTTGAGGTTCATCTCAATCTCTCGAGAGTCACCATCTACACTCTCGGTGACCCTCTTCACTATTGAACCAAAGTCAACCTCGTAGCCCTTGACTCTAATGCCGAATTGGTGGGCGTTCTTGATGACCTCGATTACGTCTGCGCTGTGAATTAGCATCTTTGAGGGTATGCACCCCCTATTGAGGCATGTACCGCCCAAAGGTCCCTTCTCGATGACGGCTACCTTTAGCCCCTGATCGGCCAGCGCTCCAACTGCGTTCAAACCAGCGCCTGAACCGATTATTATCAGGTCAAACTGTCTTTCCATATTTCGCTACAGGGGGGTGCGAAATGTTAACTTATTATTTTGGGTGCGGATGCCTCCCAAACGAATAGTTTTCATTTGCATGCGATTCTCCCTCGCCATCATCTGCAAAAGGAGAGCGGGAGGACTCGAAAGCGTCGACATCGGAGTCATTTACTGAGCCCCGAGTTTCACCGAGTAATCTAACATTGCCCGCTCTCTGCGGTCCACATACGTTCTTGCTGGGTCACGACCAAGTCCTCTGAACAACTTTGCGTCCCTGACATACTTGCTCAGTGACTCAGAGTGGTAAACCACACAGTAACCACACTTTTTTGTCTAAAAAATGGTCTATCTACTTACCTGTATACATCAGGGGCCTCCGTAAGATTCCTGATCTGGCGGAGATTGCTCTCGGCACGCTCTGCCTCGCCCCTGATGGCTTCGAGGTCGCACTGTGCGCTCGGAACCAAGCGCATTATGGCCTCAGCGAGCTTGAGGCCGCTTTTGAAGTCTTGGATACCCTTGTGAGCACGGACAAGAAGAGCGACCACGGGAATTCCCACCTCCCTTCCTTCCAAGAGCAGTTGTCCAGCGACTCCACCTACTGCGCCAAGATCCACCAATTGAATCTGTCCGTGCCGAATCATCTCCTCAGCCGTAGAATTGTTACCAACGGCGACGACCAGATGTTCTTCTGTCGGCTGTTCCATAGGAATACTAGATGAAGTCAATACGAAGGAACATTCCCTTCTCCTTGCCCATTGGATAATCGTTCTCGCCAGGACGTGCGAGGCCCTCCGGCCGGGGACAAAATCCCCTATAAACACAGCCAGCTTCCTGTCAAGGTCCGCGTAGATTCGGGCCGGAGCCTGAACCTGACCATTCATTATTGTCGCAAGTGATGGGAAGTGATCGGACCAGAGCTCCCCGACGAGAGACAGATTGAGCGAAGCGATTAGGCAACTAGAGGCAATCGTACTCGCAAGACCGGCCCCAGGGAAGCCTTCAATCACGACGCCGCCACGAAGCTTCACTGGAGCCCCCTTTTCACGTACCTCGATATCCTCCCGTAAACTGGTGATGGTCAACAACATCTGCCTCCTTTGCCAACGCAACGCGCTCCGCTCGGAGCCCTGAAATTGAACAATCCCATACTCGCGCTTACGCTCTAATACAGTGAATAAGTCTGCCGTTTAACCCCTAAGGCAAGCTTCTGACCGATAAAGTCTTGAATCTCCACGTCGCCGACCTTGCTAAGTTGGTCTTATCTATCTGGTCCTAGTTGAGTTCGGGTACTCTTGCTCTCAGGCTCTTCTGGCTTGGACTTGCGACTTTAACCACATATTCAAATCCCTCCTTTGTCCAAGTTCATAACATAGGCTCATTCCGCCCAATCAGATCCTAATCTGAGCGATCTTTCTTACCGATAGCCTAGTTGCCAGCTGGTTCCAAATTGCGGAGATTATCATCAATGCAAACCCACTCCAGTAAAGTGGTTCAGAGACAAGGAGGTAAATACTGCTGTATATCACGAGAGAACTTACAAGAGCAAGCCCGAACGGACCTACCCGTCTATGAAATCTGTATGAAAGATAGGAGCTAAGGGCTGTTACCGCCAAAATAATGATTAGGAGCGTCTCGTACAAGAGGGCCGGAAGCGCGAGAAGAATTCCTAGACGAACGGCTTGGAAAGCCAAGGTTATGAATGGGGTTGACACAGTCGTTGCAGTGCCCACTGCGCTTATGCCGGCCATGGTTGCGGCTACTATCGAAGCTGTGCCCATCACACCCATCTGTGCCATACAAACAATTGAGGTTCCGCAGGAACAAACATGTGCCGCGGTCACCAGCTTCTCGTCCTTCTGGTTTGTCACTAAATCAATGATGAGGCACGCTTTATTTATTCTTCTAGCTTTAGAGCAGTATAGTGACTATCTCTTCAGAAAGTATTTGACTAAAATCGCTTAAGCGTTCTATGCGGTTCTGCGTGTACTGCGACTTGCAATTGACTGCAAGATAATACAGTCTTTATGGCTTGACCTATCAACCGCCCAGTTGATAACCGGAATTATTGCGTCCCTCAGCTTTTCCCCGTCTTTGGTGAGTGAATATTCTACTCTTGGAGGAATCTCGTTAAACGATTGTTTCTTAACGATCCCCGAATCGCGAAGTTGTTTGAGTGTGTCTGCCAGGGTTTTCGGGCTTATCCCTCTCAATTCTCTCATTATGTTGTTATACCGCATGTGGGGACTGTTGCCCAGAACACCTACAATCAGCAGAGCCCACTTCTTGCTTACGATATCGATCACGCCCTGAATCGGGCACACATCGATGAGCTTGCTTTCTTGGGCCATAGTCACTTTCTAACTATAAACTCGATAGTATAAATACTTTAGTTCTGATAGTTAACCCGAAAGATGTCCAAACGTCAGTTACCCGTGCTAGAAGAAGGACGAAAGTCTCGGGTGTTTAGCTATGCCCTCGTCATCCTCTCTGTTTCACTGATTACGTTGCTGGGATATCTGGTGTTCGTGGCATTTCTGAAGGAGGTGATGCCGGCCTTTGGCAATTACAGCCTATATCTCCTAGCAACGGTAGCGGCAATCGCGACTTTCTTCTCCCCGTGCTCATTCCCTCTCCTGCCGGGCTATCTGTCAGTCTATTACAACACAGAACTCGGGGAAAGAAGACGCGCACTCCGACGTGGCGTACTCGCCACCACGGGAGTAGTCACATTCACAGTCATCGTTGGAGCTGTGATTGCTCTCTTGGGTCAGGGTGTAGCGAGTTCATTCTCGATATCCAGTCCGAATCCCAACTTGTTCTCAGGCGCGTTCAGAATCGCGTTAGGTGCCATTCTTGTTTCGCTTGGGGCTATACAGCTCTCCAATGTAACCTTCCACACTCGAGCCCTGGATGCTCTAACGAAGAGTTTCCATTCTGCTGCAAGGACCGGGGACAAAGGATTGTATCTGTATGGATTCGGCTACAACGCGGCTGGTATTGGATGCGCTGGGCCGATCATGGCAGGGTTGATTGTATTCGCTCTCAGTTCAGGCGGTTTCCTCAATGCGTTCCTCGCCTTTCTTGTCTATTCTGCAAGCATGGCTTCGCTTATGCTCGGGGTTTCTTTGCTCGTATCAAAGTCAAAGACATTCCTGATTGGCGACCTCAAATATTCTACTCCCAAGATCAAGAAAGTTACCAGCATGGTCCTGATAGTGGTCGGAGC
>JACPTA010000218.1 GCA_016193005.1 Nitrososphaerota archaeon
CAGGGCAGGTGCCACGGTTTCTCTCCGGGCAGTCACCGACATGGATCGGAGGGTCATCAGCGAGCTCAAGTCAGAAAAGTTCGACTACTATCTCTTCACGGACCTCGGTTCTGGCCTCATTCCGGAGCTCTCGTCCGCCCTTGGGAACTCCTTCATGATCGTTGACCATCACCAATTCCCCGAGAACGAACGCAGTCGCCAGAACGTCTTCAATGCTTGGAGCTTCGGATTTGACGGCGGAACGGATGCCTGTTCCTCGACTATGGCCTACATACTGGCGAGGTCGTTCGGTGAAGCAAACAAGGACCTCTCGCACCTCTCTGTCGTAGGTGCCGTTGGAGACAGGCAGGATTCAGGTCCCGGCCGCTCTCTACTTGGTCTGAACAGGCTTGCGCTCGACGACGCGGTCGGGGGTGGGCTTCTCAGAGTCGGGAAGGACTTTCTGCTCAACGGCCGGGAGACGAGACCCATACATGAAGCCCTCGCACTTACCTACTCTCCTCTCATCCCGGGGCTCTCCGGCAGCAGGGACGCCGCCCTCGGGGCCCTCTCGAACGCTGGTATGAAACTCAAGGAAGGTGGGAGATGGAGGACACTCTCGGAGCTGGACGACGAGGAGAAGCAAAGTCTACTGGATGTGGTGGCGAGGCACGTTTCTCCATCGACGAATGGCACCGAGATCATCTCCGAGCTCATCGGAGCGGTTTACACATTGGAAATGGAGGATTCTTTCACTCCGTTGAGGGATGCCAGAGAGTTCGCAACGCTCCTCAACGCCTGCGGGAGGATGGACCGAGTGGACGTCGGTCTGGCAATCTGCCTTGGCGACAGGGACAGCAATCTCTCCCTGGGGCTCAAGATTGCCGCCGAGTATAGGACGAAGATAAGCCGCGCCATCCAACAGGTCGAGGCGGAGAGCGAGAAGGTTATCACAAAGGGGGACCTCGCGTACGTCATTGGCGACGACTTTCTCGAGGAGAGGCTAACTGGTTCGGTCTCTTCGATACTGGCATCCGGGGAGAGGTTCAGGGACAAGGTGGTGATGGTTCGTGCGAAGTCGGGAGAGTCGGACTTGAAGTTCTCAACGAGAGTCGGCGAGGACTTCTCAAAGCCCGTGAACCTCGGAACCGTGATGATGGAAGCGGCCGACGAGGTTGGAGGGGTTGGAGGGGGTCATAGCATGGCCGCCGGAGCGAAGATACCCTCAGCGAAGGGCGAGGAGTTCATGAGGAGAGTCCAACAGAAGGTCTCGGGTTGAAGGTAAGGTTCGACCTCTCCCTCAAGTGCGAAGATGAGGCCGTCGCCGACAGATTGAGGGCGGTCCTGCTGCCCGACAATAAGGGGTTCCCGAAGGACCAGGGGTTTACGATGGCTCTGGAAGGGTCGACGTTGAAGTTCCGCATCCTTTCACGCCGAGTGATGCCCGCCCTATCCACCGTCGAGAGCATCCTCTTGGACGCAAATCTGTTTCACCAGATTTCCCGACTATCAATATGATTAACTACGAACGCACGGAAAGGTAGGAAGTATTCATGCTCGACGTCAAGCTGCTCAGGGAGAGCCCGGAAGTCATCCGGAACGACCTGAAGAAGAGAGGCCTCACCGATAAGCTGAAGCTTGTTGACGATGCGATCGAGGATGACAAGCTCTGGAGGAAGTCCAAGAGTGAGATGGAGGAGCTGAGGCACAAGCAGAATCAGCTCACTCTCGAGATTGCGAAGATGAAGAGCTCTGGTGCGAGCATAGATGCCAAGCTTCGGGAGGTCGAGGGAGTTCCCGACCGGATACGGGAGCTGGAGACAAGGACGTCGGAGGCCCACTCGCGCGTCGAACGGACGTTGATGAGCCTCCCCAATATATTGCACGAATCGGTGCCGGTTGGGAAGGACGAGAACGACAATGTGCCACTCAGGACTTGGGGCGCTCCGAGGAGGTTCGAGTTCAAGCCCAAGGACCACATCGACCTCCTTACGGAGCTGGGGATGGTCGACGTTGAGCGGGCGGCAAAGATATCGGGAGCGAGGTTCTACTTCTTGATAGGAGACGCTCTGAAGCTCGAGCAGTCTATCATGCGTTATGCCTTGGATTTCCTTAGCGAACGGGGCCTGACCCCCGTTGGTCCGCCCTTGATGATGAAGAGGGCGGCATACGAAGGCGTAGTCGATATCGTCGACTTCGGACCGGTCATCTACAAGGTCGAAGGTGAGGACCTGTACCTCATCGCAACCTCGGAGCATCCCCTCATAGCGATGCACATGGACGAAATCCTGAAAGAGGAGTCGCTCCCACTCAAGTACTGCGGCTTCAGTCCGAACTTCAGGGTTGAGGCAGGCGCTCACGGAAAGGACACGAAGGGAATCTTCAGGACCCACCAGTTCTACAAGGTAGAACAGATCATCTTATCAAAGCCTGAGGAGAGCTGGGCCCTTCACGAGTTCCTGATATCCAACTCGGAGCAGATATTCAAGAGCCTAGGGCTCCACCACAGGGTGGTCAACATCTGCACGGGCGATATCGGAACAGTGGCGGCCAAGAAGTACGATCTTGAGGCGTGGCTGCCTGCCCAGGGCCGGTACAGGGAGATGGTCTCCTGCAGCAACGTCACCGATTACCAGGCGAGAAGGCTGAAGATTCGGTTCAAGGAAAGGAAGGGAGGTGAGATCAGGCTGGTCCACACCCTGAACTCCACGGCCGTCACCACCAGGGCGCTGGTAGCGGTTGTCGAGAACTATCAGCGGGGAGACGGTTCGATAGATGTCCCCAAACCTCTCATCCCCTACATGGGAGGGGTGGAGAGGGTGGGGAGGCGCTGAAGTTTTAAAGAAGGGATAGTGGGGGCGAGTTCGAGATTGGTCAAGAAGGTCTCCGGGAAGGTCAAGGACAAATGGAAGCTCAAGCAGTGGCTGACGGTGCTCGCTTCCCCGTCGTTCGGGAATGCTCCCATAGCGAGAGTCCCTTTCACGGACCCGGAGAAGTCGTTAGGGAGGACGGTTGAGACCACCCTCTACGATATCCTCAAGCAAGACCCTCAGCACTACAGCTTCAAGCTCTACTTTCGGGTCGATCGGGTGGAGGGCGACACCGCCTACTCGGTCTTGAGCTCGCACGAGTACTCGCGAGAGTACCTGAGGAGCCTCGTTCGGAGGGGCTCTTCGATGTCAGATTTCATAAAGGACTATCAGACCAAGGACGGTTACAAGGTGAGGGTCTACTGCATAGCGTTCGCGCAGGGGCGGATGAACTCTTCCAAGAAGCATGCTGTGCGGACGGTGATGGACAGGATTATCGGCGAGAGGGCCGCCTCGCTCACATACGACCAGTTCGCTCAGGAGATGGTTCTTCAGAAGATAGCCTCAGATGTGTATAACGAAGCGAAGAAGGTCACGCACCTCAGACACGTCGGTGTGAGGAAGAGCAAGTTGCTCTCAAAGCCACAAATTGCGCAGACCATCGAACCCCTAGCTCCTTCTGCCACTTGAGACTATTTTGATTATGTCGCCGTTCTTCAGCCCATAGTCATCTGCGAGCCTCTTCCCACTCCTGCCGTCGATGGCGTAAAGAAAGCTCTCGGCGAGCTCTGAATGGATTCTCCTTGCAAGGTCGAGCGCAGTCGTGCCTCCCTTCATCACATGCGCGTCCGGGAGCACTTTCCCATTCTTGTCGGATAGCTTGCTCTCGTCCTCTACGGGAAAGACAACTATTGCTTTGAGAAGTCCGAAGTATGCCTGGTCGATCGCCTGCTGGACCCCAGTGTCTCCCCAAACCCGTAGGACTCTCTCGTGGACGAGGTCGAGTGCTCTGGATTGCGCAGGGGTCATTCCATCCCTCTTCAGCACATCGAAACTGTTGCTTCCGGGCGTGTAACGGATCAGCCCTTGTTCTGCAGCCTTTCTCAGCAGGAGCTCGGCCTCTGACGCGCAAGGAATGACTGTCCTCTCGCCGCTCTTCAGTTTTTCGATGTTAGGCTTCGAGGTGGGAAGGTCAGCCTTGTTGGCTGCGATGAGCGAGGGGAGGGTCTTCTCCCTGAGCCACTTCACCAGCGTGCGGAGGTCTCCGTCGCTCCACGCCGTTGGCTTCTCTCTCTTCAGCTTGAAGTGCAACAGAGCAGCCTCGATGGTCTCCTCGTCGATCGCGAGCCCGGTGAGCCTGCTTGCAAGGTGTTGCACGATGTTCCCGCCTGTCTGTTCGGCTATCCTTGCAGCTTTCTCCCAGTCCTTCTCTACGATTCCGAGAATCCAGAGGTCGAGCTCCTTTTCCACCATCTCGATATCTCCGCTCGGATCATGAGTGCCTGGCCCAACCTTCCTCCCCTCGTCGTCAGTGGAGCCAGATGCGTCCACGACATGAATCAGGGCATCGGCCTGCCTCAGGTCGTCCAAGAACTGGTTTCCGAGCCCCCTTCCGACCGACGCCCCCTCGACGAGTCCGGCGACATCTACCAGCTTCACGGGGATCAGCCTGACACCGTCTATGCAGACGGAGTTCTTCGGATTGTCTTCGACCCCCATCTCCTTGCAGACACACTTGGTCCTGAGGTATCCCATTCCAACGTTGGGCTTGATTGTTGTGAACGGGTAATCTGCGATGGGCACACTCCTGAGGGTCGCGCTTGCGAAGAACGTGGATTTTCCGACATTGGGCTTCCCCACGATACCAACGAGCACGAGGATTCTTTGTCGCGGGGGGTTTAAACCCGCTATTGAAGATTCTATGGTGGCATGGCAGAGGTGATAGTAGCAGGGGGAGGGGTTTCCGGAATCGCTGCCGCAATCACCTCGAGTTCTCTAGGCTCCAGAGTGACCCTGCTCGAAGAGTCCGAGAGAATCGGAGTTCGAAAGAGCGACTTCCAAAGAGTTCTCCAATTCGGCGAGAAGGCCGTCAAGTCAACCGACCCCGAGGAACTGAAGGTGAGGTTTGGTATCGCGATAAGGCTGAGAGAGAAGGTGGTTTCGGCCGACACGAACAAACGAGTTGTTGAGACGAGCAGAGAGAAGTTGAGGTATGATTCCCTCATCATCGCGACCGGAGCCTCGCCCGTCCCCGAGACGACGAGGGGAATCTCGAAAAAAAGGGCCTATCTGATGAATAGTCTCTCGGACTACTCCGGACTATCGCGCGACCTGGGCAATCTTTCAACTGTCGTCATCCTTGGGTCAACGCCTCTGGCCCTCACCCTCGCGGAGTTCCTTGCCAAGAAGAAAATGCGAGTAACCGTCTTCTCGACCTCCCTCCTCTCTCCATACCTTTCTGCTCCAATCCAGGGAATACTCACCGAACGCCTCAAGATGAACGGCGTGAGAATCGTCGAGAGTGCTGTGGACAGTATTGCTGGGATGGAGAAGGTCGAGGCCGTCGTATCTGGAGGTACGGTCTACCCCTGCGAGGCCGTCGTCGCCTTCCCTCGGACGGTCCCCAAGATACCCCGTATCGGACTGAGGCTGGGAAACTTCGGCGGGATTCTGGTGGATAAGATGATGAAGACTTCCCAACCCAGTGTATTCGCTGCCGGAGATTGTGCGGAGATACAGGTTGGCATTTCATCTTCCCCGCTCCGCCTCCAGTCCGCTGCCAAGGTCATGGGAGAGGTGGCAGGCGCTAACGCTGCGGGCCGGTCTGAGGTCGCGCATCTGTCGGGAACGCTGGGATTCGTGGCGTTCGGCCTTGAGTTTTGCGCCGCAGGGCAGACCTTGGAGGAGGCCACGAGGGCAGGTTTTGACGCTGGCGAATTCACCTATTCCGAGGCCGGACGGGAAAGGGATTCCGACTCCAACATTCTCTCTTGCTCCCTAGTCTACGATAGGAACAGCCACGTGCTCTACGGGGTGCAGATGGCAGGTTGGAGGGGGCTCTCTTACGCCGACTTCGCCTCCCTCGCCGTTTCGATGAACGTCAGACTGGAGGACCTTGCGTATTTGGAATCGTGCTTTGTGCCGATGATCTCCGGTGATGAGTCTCCAGTGGCCACAACAGCTAAGAAAGCACTCTCTTCAGCTCGATGAGAAGATGGCGAAGCACAGGGTCCTGGTCTGCGACCCCCTACCGGTGGATCGGCTTGGGCTCGGCGATGGCTTCGAGGTAGTTTACAGCCCCAGGGTGACGAGGGAAGAGCTCCTGCAGGGGCTTCAGGATTTCGAAGTCTTGGTAGTGAGAAGTCGCACCAGGGTGGACGCCGAGGCCATAGCAACGGGAAAGAGACTGAGGCTGATAGCAAGGCCCGGCACAGGGGTAGACAACATCGACCTAGCTGCTGCCAACGCAAGGGGGATTGAAGTTGTCAACACCCCCGAGTCGCTGGTCGAAGCCGTTTCGGAGCACATCTTCGCGATGATGCTCGCGCTGGCAAGAAAACTTCCGGCGGCTGACTCATCGACGAGAGGCGGAACTTGGGAGAAGGAGCGTTTCATCGGCATTGAGCTGAAAGGGAAGTCACTCGGTATCGTGGGACTCGGGAGGATAGGAAGAAGAGTCGGGGAGCTCGCTTATGCATTTGGGATGTCCGTTCTGGGTTACGACGTGGTCGAGATTGAGAAGGAGGTGGTCGAGAGGATGGGAGGCAGGATCGTCGACTTGGACACGCTCTTCTCTTCTTCCGATTTTGTAACACTTCACGTCCCACTCTTACCAGAGACCAGGCACATGGTGGGCGTCCGCACGCTCTCGCTCATGAAGAAGACTTCCTACCTGATCAACGGTTCCCGCGGAGCAGTGATTGACGAAGCCGCGCTGGCGAAGGCCTTGAAGGACGGAACGATTGCAGGGGCTGCGCTCGATGTCTTTGAAAGGGAACCGCCCGGGAGTGAGATCTTGTCCTCTCCAAATCTCGTTGCGACCCCTCACATTGGCGGCCAGACCGCGGAGGCGCTGGAGATTGCCATATCGGCGGTTGGCCAGAAGATCACGCAGTTCTTCGAGAACAAAGGGTAGTGAATATTTATCAGCCTCCCGAGGAGGGCTGGCCTACCGCTTTGTACCGTCAGATCGGGAAGACTTGGCAGAAGATTTTTCACGAGAAAGCAGGGGACATCGCATCCAGGGTAGTACTGCTCAGGAGGAGCCCTACCATTGTGAGACTGGAGAGACCTTCCCGGTTGGACCGTGCGAGGATGCTCGGTTACAAGGCGAAGCAGGGCGTCATAGTCGTCAGGATCAAGGTATCGCGAGGTGGCATGAGGAAGCAGAGACCCACTTCTGGAAGGAGGCCCAAACATCTCGGTGTGCTCCGAATCAAGGCAGCGGTCTCTACGCAGAAAGTTGCCGAGAGGCGGGTCTCGCAAAGGTACTCGAACATGAAGATGCTTGGTTCGTATCCTCTCTGGAGCGACGGAAAGTGGTCTTGGTACGAGTGCATCCTCATCGACCTGAAACATCCTTCGATAAGGAAGGACTACACTTACAGAAGGACGGCGGGAAACCGGCTGCCCTCTTAGCGCTTCATTTCACTGCTGTGCCCTGGGAAGACCCTCGCCGTGGGGTCGATGAAATTCTTGGCCACGTTCACCGCTACAGCAGCTTGAGCATAGCTCGTTGCGATCAAGTTCAGCTTGACACCATCCATCTGTGTCGCTATATCTCCCGCCGCATAGACACCAGCAATGTTGGTCTCCATCTTCCCCGTCGCCCTCACCTCCCTACCTGCTATCTCCAGCCCCCAATCCTTGATGGGTCCCAGGTCTGCCCTGAAGCCTATATTCACCAAAATCGCGTCAACGTCGATCCGGCTCTCCGCCTTGCTCCTATTGTCATAGACGACAGCTCCAACCAGCTTGTCGCCGTTGGTTACCAGTTGCTTCATTTCGTAGAAGAGCCTCACATCTGCCCCGCACTTCATCAGCTTAGCGACGCTGTCCTCGTGAGCCCTGAAGACGTCCCGCCGATGAATCAGCGTTACCTTCGCGGCATAGTTCGTGAAGTTGAGTGCCCAATCGACTGCGGAATCACCCCCTCCCACGATTAGCAATTTCTTTCCTTCGAAGATCGTCTTGTCCTTGACGGAATAGTATATCCCCTTACCTTCGAACTTTTGTACTTCTGGAAGATCGAGTTTGTTGGGCGAGAATGCCCCCACGCCTGCGGTTATCAGGACCGCCTTGGAGAAGTGTTGCGTTCCCTTGTCTGTTCCGAGCTGAAGGATTCCCCCATCGACCCTCTTCAAGGTCATCACCCGCTCACCTAGACCGACCGTGGGGTGGTACTGTAGAGCCTGTTCCACCATATTCTTTACGAGCTCCTTGCCAAGGATCTTCGGAAAGCCGGGTACATCGTAGATGTACTTCTCGGGATAGAGCACCGCAACCTGACCTCCAAGCTGCTCAAGGGCATCAATCAACTTGGTCTTCATTTGACGCATGCCCGCGTAGAAGCTCGCAAACAGTCCCGCTGGACCAGCTCCGATTATCGTGATATCGTAGACGTCCAAGTCGGGTCGCCCTCGATTGTTCGGCCCGCAAGGGCTGAGCTATAAAGGGATTTTTTAGAATCCTGCAGAAAAAGGGTCCTCAGGTTTCACAATCTCTCTGACCAGGGAGGTTGCGTACTCCCCCCTCCCGAGAGAGAAGCCGAGCGATGCAGAACTATCGTCAAGACGGTATTGGAGTTCCTTCGCGAGCAACGGGGCGTGCCTGAACCCTCCCTCGCTGCTCATCTCTTGTGACTCCTTCACGTAGAAGTGTTTTGGTTCGACCTCCTCCTCCTTCAGGACGTCTCCTATGATGGAGTCAAACCTGGATCCGTAATCTCGGAACGAGTAGCCGACTAGCTGGACCATCGGAATCGCTCCATCCGGTGCGGGCTCTCTTGCTCCGTGCACGCCCTCCGGGTTCAATTGGTGCTCGTCGACGATGGACCAGTTGTCTCCATTCGTCGCCTTTCCAAGTTCCATCTTTGATGCAGCAGCTCTGCTCAATGTCACGTTGAAGAGATAGCTCTGGTACGCATGGACGAATAATCTTCTCACCCGGATTGGGACAGCCCTCAAACTTCCGAGGAAGTCCCCATTGTGGTCTGACAATCGTCGGAGGACCCTTCTCTCGATGTCCTGACTCTTGGTGAAGAGCGTCAGAGCTTCATGGTATCTGCCCTTGCTAGCCGCCTCCCTGGCCTCTCTCGCTGAAGAGCCTTCGCCTTCTCTGCAGTCACACAGGAGTATCCGCACCGCCTCCTGGAAATTCCTTCTCAATATCTCCCTTCCAATCCTGTGGTTGACCATCCCCCTCAGGCCGAACCTCTGGTATCCGTAGAAGTTTGGTATGGCTCTCTCTCGACACGACGCGAAGGCGTCTTCTATCGAGGTGCTGATACCATGCTGTATTCCCCTAAGCACGAGCTCGAACCGGTTTCCCACAATGGACCTCCGGCCAATTGGCCGGGGAGAGAAGCCGATTCGCTCAGCCCTGAAGAGCTGATGCTCAACAGCTTGAGGTCGCTCCGCTCTGGAGCTTCTGGGGCTGACGTACTGCGTGGCACGCGCCCTCTTGTCCTTCATGCCGGCGAAGTTGACGCTGCCCTTCAGTTTCTCGCTCAACACCCTCACCATGTGTAGTGTGTCGATTCCCCTTTTTTCGACCTTGTAGATAGGGACACATCCTTCGCACGGCTCCGATGTCATGGTCACGAGATCGAGGATCTCCTCGACCTGAAAGTCTTCGAACCTCTCCCTGAGCTTCACGTGGAATCTCGGGCCCGGTGAGCCGTAGGCCAACAGACCAGCCCTGCGGTCAGGTTCAGGAGGGGTGATCATAGGAGCTTGAGTTGTCCAGTGACCTTGTCTATCAGGTCAGCTGGAGCAGGTCCGATGCTCATGCACGTGATAGTGCCCGGTTCGAGCTGGGTCAACCCTCTATCCTGAATCAGCGATGCGGGTAGTCCTGCGGCCCTAGCCCGCCGGTGGAGCTCGTTGAGTTCATCCTCAGAGCCGACCTTGAGAACCACCTTTGGCTGCCCCGATTCGTTCCAAGAATCGTACCACCCCTCCCTCTTCGTCCTCGCCACCTCAGCGGAGGCGAGGGAGGCGTGAGCGACTTGTGCAGCAAGCTTCCCTTTGCCCATCTTTAGGTCGGTCCTCACCGCTATCACCTGTTTTATCGCGACCAATCTGTTGCTTTTCAAAATAAGGGTTATTACGTGTCGTGTTAAGCCTTGCTGAAAACAAGGTGACAGCGGAGTGACCTCAAGCTACGACGTAATCGTCGGAGGAGGAAGCATCGCTGGCCTCACCTTCGCGGGTGAAGCGGCGAGGAGGGGGCTCGAGGTGCTCGTGCTGGAGGAGGACGCACAGATTGGAGAACCGGAAAAGTGTGACGGCCTCGTAAGCCTCAGAGAGCTGAGGAGGTACATGGCCCCTTCAGCCCATTGCATTCAGAGCTATGTAAGGAGAGGAATAATTCACTCCCCCTCGGGCGAGACCGCCTCGCTTGACGCTACGAAATTGGAAGTCGTTGTCCTGGACCGAAGTGAATACGACAGGCAGCTAATGGAGAGGGCAGAGTCATGGGGAGCCAAGGTCAAACGGGGTAGTAGAATCAGTGACGTCACTGAGAAGGGAGGCGCCGTACGGGTGGTGGCGGATTCGACTTACGAGGCAAAGTACTACGTGGATGCGACAGGGCCGTCCGCTGCGATGATCCATGGTCGTAAGAACTTGATCCCTGCAGCAAAGTACGAGGTCGAAGGTGACTGGTTCAACGACGGCGATGTGGAAGTCTTCCTCGACCAAGAGAAGTATCCCGGGTTCTTCGCATGGGTAATACCGAGGGGGGACGGCGTCGCCAAGGTGGGAGCCGCTGGGAGAGGGATTAACAGCTTCAGGGCTCTGGATTCGTTTCTCTCAGATAAGAAACAGAATATCGTTCGGAGAGTGGCAGCGCCGATTTACGTTGGCGGTGGCATCTCGGAATTCGTCTCCGGTAGGAAAATCTATGTCGGTGAGTCGGCGGGGCAGGTGAAACCCACCACGGCCGGAGGAATAACAACGTCCGCTGCCGCCGGTGTAATAGCTGCGCGCTGGGTCTCTAACTCTCTCAATCTTGGCGACCCATCGGTGCTCAAGAGATACCAGACGGACTGGGAGGAGAGATTCGGCAGAGAGTTCAGGCTCATGGCGAGGATTAGGAGGGTCCTGGAGGGGCTGACAAACCGGGAGCTGGATTCAATGGTCGCGCAACTCGGCTCTGACAGGGTTAGGAAAAAGCTTGCGTCGTCAGACTTTGACTACCATGCATCGAGCCTTCTTTCTGCGCTTGGCGTCGCTGGGGTGCTAAGGATGGCGCGCGTCCTCGTCTCAGCCGAGGCTAGGGAATTAATCGCCTCTCTCGCCCAGTAAGGTATATCTGTGAGAGTCGGAGGGGCGTGCCATAATGTCGCAGAAGACCATCTCGCTCCCTCTTTGCACATCGTGCAACAGGCCTGTGATGCCTGGTGAGAGGGCGTCGAAGTTCTACTGCCCCAATTGTCACCAGGTACTGATCTGGAGATGCCAAAAGTGCAGAAAATTCTCGCGGAAGTACAAGTGTCTGAACTGCGGCTTTGAGGGCCCCTAGAGGTGCTCTTCCATCTCTGACGCCTACGTGATCAGGGTGAAGGTCTTGCCGTCGGGGCCTGAGGTCGACGCAGAGAAGCTTCTGGACTCCCTCAAGAAGACGCTCGGCGAGGGTCGGTCGATCAAGAACAGCAAGGTGGAGCCGATAGCCTTCGGTCTCTATGCACTGGTCGTCGACATAGTTGCGCCAGAGGGCGAGGGAATGGTCGACGCTGTGGAAAAATCGATATCATCCGCACAGCTCGTCGCACAGTACGAGGTCCTCGGCGTAAGCAGGATGTCGAGCCGCGTTCGGACTGGCTAGCCAGATGCTTTTATAGAGGTAGAAGCACCACTTCGACAGGCCCGAGTGCGGGATTCGTAATGAATTCTCCTTTGAAGTTCAAAGTCTACGAGTATCTTAAGGAAGCGAAGCACGCCACTGATGAACAGTTACTCGAATTCCTGAACAAGAATGGGGGATGCTCCAAGAACGAACTGAACAAGGCGCTGATGCAACTCGAGATTCTGGGACTCGTGAGTATCAGGTGGGTGGCCAAAGAGAAGAGGCGGGTAGAAGTCATCGAGACGCCCGCGCCCGAGAGTTCCACTCAAGCATCTTAGGCTAGTTTTTAAATCGGGAAGGGCCTGTCAGGACGAAGACCCGATGGGCGTCGACCTCGGAGACGTAATCCCGCGCAAGAAGATCAAGCTGGCGGACCTTAGGAGATGGAGAGTCGCGGTCGACGCATACAATACCCTTTATCAGTTTCTTGCAATCATCAGAGGCGCGAGCGGCGAACACCTGCGGGATGCGAAGGGGCGGGTCACCAGCCATCTCAGCGGGCTCTTCTACCGGAACGTGAACTTACTCGAGCTAGAGATAAAGCTCGTCTACGTCTTCGATGGCACTCCTCCCGAACTCAAGGCTAGGGAGATAGAGAACCGGAGGAACCAGAGGCAGGAGGCAAGCAGGCAGTACCAGAGGGCACTTGCCGCAGGGGACCTCGCGTCCGCCAGAAAGTACGCGGAAGCATCTACGACACTCCGTGATGAAATGGTAGCCGACTCGAAGAGACTCCTCGACGCGATGGGGATTCCCTCGATAGACGCTCCTTCCGAGGGCGAGGCTCAGGCTGCAGTGATGGCGGCTGAAGGAAGCGTTGATGCCGTGGCCTCGCAGGATCACGACTCGCTCCTCTTCGGCGCCCCAATTCTAGCGCGGAACATCACCATCTCTGGCAAGAGAAGACTTCCAAGCAAGAATGTCTTCGTCGAGGTGGAACCCGAGACCATTTCTCTTCCCGAGACCCTGAAGACACTGGAACTCACAAGGGAACAACTCGTCGACCTTGGGATCCTGCTTGGGACCGACTTCAACCCGGAGGGATTCCGGGGCATCGGCCCAGTGAAGGGCCTGAAGCTCTTGAAGGAGCACGGCTCTCTGGAGAGGATCAATGAGCTGAAGCAGGGCCTCTCCCAGGTAGACTTCCCCGCCATTAGAGAGATATTTCTTAACCCCCCAGTGACCCGGGGCTTGGGCATCTCTTGGGGGTCTTTCAAGGCGGATTCAGTCCGCTCTCTCCTGGTAGACGAACACTCTTTCTCCCGAGAGAGGGTCGATGCCGCTATCGAAAGGATTGAACAGGTCGACTCCTCGAAGTCCGAGACTCTCGAGAAGTGGCTCGGCTAGCGTCCTCAAGAGTTGGTTCGGAGAAACTCTTCCACACTCTTGGCAAGGAGGACGGGATTGCTCTTCGCTTCCTCGGCCAATGTTCTGAAGGGGACATCGCCGTAATCGTGTCCTGGGTAGATCACGGTCTCTTGCGGGAGCGTCATTATCTTGTCGTGAATGCTGTGATACAATTTCTCCGCTGATCCTCCGGGGAGATCTGTTCTGCCCCACGCGTCGACGAAGAGCGTGTCTCCTGTGAAGAGGTCTCTCCCATCATAGATGCAAATGCTGTCCTCGGTGTGACCAGGGGTGTGGATGACGCGAACCGCATGATCTCCCATCTTAACTTCCTGTCCGTCGCTCACCCGCCTGTCACACTTGATGGGGGATGATTCGTGGGCGAGGAGTTCACCCCCAAGTTTCGTCGCTAACTGGCCGATCGTCTCGGTGTGGTCGAAGTGCTGGTGAGTGGCAATAACGTACCTCACCCTGTACTTCTGCTCTGAGACAACTTTCGTTATCGGCAGTATCTCCCATCCTGAGTCTATGGCTATGGCTTCTCTGGTAGCTTCATCCGAGAGAACATAGACGAAATTCTGCATCGAACCGACTTCGATCTGTCTCACCTTCAGCCCGGGGTTGCCGCCCATGTCATCAATCTATTCCAATGGGTATAACAACAAGCTCCCCAGTGTATTCCTCCCGTCCCCTCAGACCGACCTTCGCTCTGTGGAGCGTCACGGTAAGTTCAGCCCTGACACAGACGTCACTCACGTCTCCCGTCAGAGGGTCAAGCCCGGACGGCAAGTCGAGAGCCACAACGACCCCCTTCGAACGGTTGATCATCCTGATAGCCTCTGCCTGCAACTCCCTGACCGGGCCCTTCACTCCTGTGCCGAAGATCGCGTCCAGTATTATCTCCGCACTTCCGACAATCCTGGACAACTCTGTCAGCTCAGTCAGAGCAGATACGGTATGCATCCCGACTGGTGTGCCACTCAGTCTCTCAAAATTCCTCCTTGCCACTTCAGTCTTGATGGCCGACGGGGCACAAAGCAGAATCACAGCACAGGAGACATTCTGGGCCGAAAGATATCTAGCGGCTACCATCCCGTCTCCCCCATTGTTCCCATTCCCTGCAAGCACGACCACCTTCTTCTCCTCGAGGGGGGCGAATCGACGGTTGATCTCCTCAGCCACGCCTCTGCCGGCATTTTCCATCAGGATCTCCACCGTGATTCCCCTGTCGACTGCCCGGCCTTCTTCCTCGCTCATCCGCCGTGGGGTGATGAACTCCACGACTCGCAATTCGAGTATTAGGTTTATCAACGTCACGAGTCGGTTCCGTCATTGTTGTCAAAGCTCAAGGGGAAGAAAGTCTCCCAGTCGGCGCTCACCACCTA
>JACPTA010000051.1 GCA_016193005.1 Nitrososphaerota archaeon
CTCACTTCTCCTAATTTCATGAGTCGCTACCTTTTGGGGAAGAATTTCCTGTAGGGCAAGAGTAGCCCCAGCAAGGATATGATGAGAAGAATGAGAAATAGGGGCCATATGATTCCTCCCGCCGGGAGATCCCAGGCCGCAAAAATTCCAAAGAACACCGGTAAATACAAGAAGACATACCAGGACCACTTCTCTCCCCTTCTGTAGCTCTTCAATGCGATTGCTGTAACAAAGAGGCCGGAACTCGACAAATATAACGACTCAATCCTAAACAGGTGTCTGATACTGTCAGCAACGCCCGGGTTTGTCGCTACCAGCTCTTCCCACGTTGTGCCACTAATGTTGCGAAAGACTGCGAGAGCACCCGGGTCCGGCGTGCTGCTGAATATGCCGTTGAAGGCGAAAATCAAGCCAACTATCCCTGTCGCGAAGAGGAGTGTCCATGCATACTTCTCATAGGCCTTCTCCTGTCTGGGAACGGCCACAGCATGATACTACAAGGCGTTGTTATTTATGCCTGAGGTGACGACTTGACATGCAAAGGACTTTACAGAATCCCGGCGGTACGCTCTTTGAATATCCCATTGAAATCCACTTTTTGAACCCATTCAGCGGCGGACCCCACCGGGCCCGCTTCCCCTCGGGTTCAATTCCCCCGTCATCTTTCGATTTGATCCCATCGGCTCGTTCATATTGTTCTATTCTGTCGCCACATGATATAGACGCCAATGAAACCGGTGGAGGAATTGCCGTGCTTGATGTGGACCGGAGAGAGTTCGGACTGCGGGCGTCTCGAGCCTAACCTCCTCCAGCGCATCGCGTTCTATTGTGGGGTGACTTGACGTTAACCGCAGTCAAAACTGCCCGATCTTCGATTATCAATGTCACAAGATATAGGAGTGTTCAGGCCCGGTGGGATTTGAACCGTAAGAACTGTGCCCCACTTTGAGGCCTAGGAGTTCAAAGGATCGCAGTGGCGTATTCATTACCCCCACAGCATCGTTTTTGATATGATAACAACAGGAGAGTCGGAGACGGGTCAGCACGAAGATGAGTTCTCAACTCTGGGTATAGGTGCGGTCGCCGGGAACCTACACTCGCGGTACAGTTCTCTTCCTCCAGTTTCCTAGAGGAGGAAGTCATAAGCAGAAATTGCAATTCAAGTGATGTAAATGCCATTATTTCATGCAAGAAGTTCCGGTTGATGACGCATTGCCGGCGACTCCAGTAGCTGATATCCTTGAGGCAGAGGTTAGAGAAACGTCCTGCTTCAATCCTTTGCGTAGAATTACAGAGAGGTGAGAGTTACGTCTGTGACGAAGTAGTTGGGGAAACTTGTGTAGGCCAGCGGGTCTTGGACCTTTCCCAATAATACGTGAACAAGTCGTAGCACCATTGATGGAATGCGGGGCTGGTGCTAGCGAACCCACGACTGAAGTCGATCCTTCCGTTCAAGTCTGAGAAGCAGATGTCAACCACTTTTTCGTTCAGCGCGAGTCCCACCCTAAGATTGTCCGCAAACCTCGTCTCAACCTTGGCTCCCGGTGGAATCGGGACGCCGAACAATCTAGACGCGATGTTGTTATGATATATGCTTCTCAAAGATATGTTTCTCAAACTTATCTGAATAAATGGCGTGGGCAGAGGCTTATCGATTATAAACCAGAAGTACTGCTTGGCTTCTCGAGCGAGTTGAAAGCAGTGTTCTAACATGCTCGCCATGTGGTCCACGCGGTCATAATCTGACAGGTCCCCGATTCTTTGAATAAACTCTGGTGGAAGATAGCATAGGTCGTGGGACAGAAAATACTCTCTGTTTTCCGATAGAAACTTGAAAGATGGCAGCAGCTTCAAGGCCAGCCTGCCAAGACTTGTGAGCGTGTATAAGCCTTCTGAATTTCTCTCTACCAGCTTAGAATCACTGAGACGTGACAGATGCTTTGAGGTTTCCTGAACCGTGCCGGATAACTTCTGCGCGAGTTGAGTCAATCTCTGATTCTCTGCTTCTATCTCAAGAAGCAGCTTCAGCCTGTTACTACTCGACAGAACGAATAGGAGCTCACCCATCTCTTCCATAGGCCATCTTCTTCGAGCTATCGCAAATATCAACTTTCTGGTTGAATCCTCATACTTCTGGTTGAGGAGACTTAATCAACGTCTTGCTCCCTGTACAGAGCAGGTGTAACGGATATGTCGAATACAGAAAACGAACACGCCTTCTCTATAGAGCTGAGGTCCAGGGAGAATCTCAAGAGTGTAAGGCTAGGTGATAACCGGCACGAACAGGTCTTCATAGAGGGTTTCCTTGGGCAGCTATTGGAACTGAATCTTGTTGAGCGATCTATGCTGGAAGTCAAGGGTGTTAATGGGACACTCAGGCTTGATATCGACGAGATTGAATTAAAGAAGTATGTTATCGGACAAGGGGCTACTGCAAGTAGGTGAACCCGATGGAGAGACTCAGTTCAAACCTTCAAGTCGCGCTTAGCATGTTAGTCGGAGTAGTTGCCTTTACGGTAGGCATACTCGCAGTAACCCTATCCCAGGCACCAATACCTTCACCGCCAGTAGGGTTAGCTCCCTGGTTGGTGCTAAACATTGCATTTGGATCCACATTTCTCCCCCTCCTATGGTGGCGGCGCATGGTGGGATACATTGGGGCGATAGGAGTGGGGGCCCTCACCATTGCCCTCGTGATCCTCGTTGCTAGAGGCACCTTCGGCCCGCTGGCACCCGGCGCGAATCCTGCTGGCCCAATAATCTATGCGATATTCGGCGTGGCCCTAATTGTTTCTACGGCAGCGGCTTGGAGAGAGAAGACCTGATGGCGACGTTTCACCTTGAGCAGTCGGCGACTATAAGGGCACCAAGGGAAAAGATGTTCTCCGTCCTTACGGACTATGAGAACTATCCAAGGATATTCTCTGTGTTCAAATCAGTAAGCAATATTCGCCGTGACGAGACCCGCGTATCGTTTCTACTCGATGGACTTGCCATCACCGATCGGCTCACACCTCCAAAGCTGATTGAAAGGGAGGCGGATTACAAGAACATTCATATCCACGCGATTTTCGCACTGGACGAGATACCAGAAGGGACTAAGTTCAGCTTTTCAGCGGACATCACGATAAAAGGCTTCCTGCGCTTTGTTACCCCACTGGTGAAGCGTCAGTTTCGCAAAGTCATAGGGCAAAATGTCGCGGACATGAAAAAGGCCGCGGAGGCCGGAATCAACGCTGAAAGCGGCAACTAAGGTTGATTTGTATCCGAGAATGATATTGTCATATGCAAAGTGATAAACAAAAAGCCGAAGCGTTTTCAGAACAACTGCTGGGAATCCTGAACCACAGTATGCTTGCACTAATGATCAGCATAGGTCACAAAACCAATTTGTTCGACGTGATGGCTCGTCTACCCCATTCTACGAGCAAAGAGATTGCGGAGAAGACCGGTTTGAATGAGCGCTATGTTACAGAATGGCTCAAAGCTATGGTTGTTGGTAGAATTTTGGAATACGATCCGAATAAATCAACCCACAAGCTTCCCAAGGAGCATGCTGCGTACCTCACAAAATCTGCTGGAGCTGACAATCTATCGGTCTTCATGCAGTACGTCTCTTTGCTTGGCAAGGTCGAAGAGCAGATAATTAATAGCTTCCGTGAGGGTGGAGGAGTACCATATTCCGCTTACCCCGAGTTCCAGCGTCTCCAGGCAGAGGAAACTGCACGGATTTTCGATTCGATGCTTGTCGACAAGATAATTCCTCTTGTTCCCGGTCTAGTTGAGCGTATGCGTAAGGGTATTAGTGCCCTTGACATAGGTTGCGGGAGAGGGCGTGCAGTCAACCTCATGGCGAAGGCATTCCCGAATAGCGAGGTTCTCGGGTATGACATTTCTAAGGAGGCAATCGCTGTCGCACGACGGGAAGCCAAGGCTGTTGGGCTTTCTAACGCTCATTTTGAAATCAAAGATGCTGCTAAGCTAGCCGAGCTTGGAAAATACGACCTCATAACGGCATTCGATGCAATACACGACCAAGCGCAACCTACCAAGGTGCTGAAAGCAATATGCAGAGCGTTGAAGCCAACTGGAACATTCTTGATGCAGGATATCGCAGGTTCAAGTAATGTTCACGAGAATATGCAGAATCCTCTGGCCCCTACACTATACACCTTTTCAACCATGCATTGCATGACGGTTTCCCTAGCTTACAAGGGCGAAGGTTGGGGAACGTTGTGGGGTGAGCAGATGGCACGTCAAAAACTGCAAGAGGCTGGATTCAAGAGGATAGAAGTCAAGAAAATTGAAGGCGATATTGTGAACAACTATTTTGTAGCAACAAAGACATAACGACTTCGCATTGCATGAGGGTAATGCACTACATATGCAAAGTTTAGGACTTCGATTACATTCGACCTGCTGACACGAGTCAGCGCCTGCTCCAGTCTCTTCGAGAACTCGTGTACGTCCTTCATGTGAGGGTAAGCGGCGCGCCCCATAAAAGGGGGGAGATGTTTACCCGGAAGAGAACTGTACCGTGGTGCGGTCGCCGGGATTTCCCACCGGGTTCTTGAGGTCAATGGTTAATAGCCTGCCCAGACTTATTTCACCGAACAAACGGCGCCTTCATCCACCCCTAATTAATCTTCACGCTCAATGATCATGCCACTTCGCCTAGAATACCCACTTGGAACCATCCCTCCCCCTTCGGTACGAATTCGTCCTGAGGCGAAATCATCGATTGAGCGAGAGGTCTTGAAATCGAATGAACTCGCCCTGCTTGCAACTTGTATCAAGAGATTCCATGTCACGTGCTACTCCCATCGTCTACGCGATGGATGTAACAGGGGTACGTTTGCGTACTACTGTTCCATCTCGGCACGGAGAAGCTGGAATACGGCACGCGTTTGCAATTCAAGACTAGCATTCCAGCTCCATCTGGGTTAGCGTCGCAGGGTTCCTAAGCAACCCTCGGCAGGTACACGAACCACACGATAGCAACGAACACAAGGAACGTGAAGGTGAGAAAGTCGCTTCCCATCCACGCTATCGTCGGAACCAGTCTTCCTTCCTGCTGTTCGAGCACGTACGGTCGACCCGTGACAGGGTTCAATAGGCTCTCCACGGGTGCGTACCCATCAGTAAGGAGTGGTACATCTTCGACCGGAATACTCTCGGAATGTGTGTGTCGAGCGTACTCCGAGGCGGTAGGAATTTCATTCGCGACCTCTCCAGAAATTGACTCAAGTTGCTGTGCAATGGGAACTTTAGCAGACTTGGTGAACACTACAATGAGGTTCTGCACGGCCCCGATTCCTGCTTCCGTCGTGGTGAATACTGCAACGTTAGGGAAGACAGAAGAGATCGTCTTATACTCCGCCCTCACCAAGTCTGACGTATCACCAACCAGTGAACCTATCAGGTTCGAAACAACTATGCCCTCCGGCGTGAGTCTAGAGGCTAAGAGCTTCATGAATTCCAATGTCATCAAGTGGAATGGTACGTACGTCTTTGCGTAGGCGTCGAGTACGATGAGGTCATAGAGCCTGTCGCTCTGTGTGAGATGGACACGGGCGTCCGCGTTGAATACTGTTAAGCGAGGGTTGACCTCGACCTCGAAGTAGCGCTGCGCTGTCTCAATCACATCGCGATCTATCTCAACCACGTCGACAATCGCGTTGGGATATGTCGCCAAGAAGTTCTTCGGGCCAGAAAAACCTCCTCCTCCCACGAACAGGATGCTTCCAGCTTCAGGGTTCATCTGCATCCCGATATGGAAATATCTTGTATAGGTGAAGACTAGGCGAGTCGGCTCATCAATATCCATGGCGCTGTTAGGTAGACTGTTGAGGTAGAGCGTCCTCCTTCCGCCGACATCTACGACATCGAGATGGCTGTAGGGTGTCTCCTTCTCGTAGACAGACCCTGCGTGTATCGGTGCTCCTGAAGTTACTGCCGCAAGAGGGGAGAGCAGCAGGAGGAGAGTGATCAGAGTGAGAAACGTCCCGATTCTTGGCAACTTTATCAACGCGACGAGCATCAGAGCCACTCCGAGCCCAAAGATGATGCTGCGAACGTCGAGCAGGGGTACAAGTATGAAGGTGGCCGCGAAGGCGCCCAAGATGCTCCCGATAGTAGAGAGGGAGTACAGGTTTCCTGCGACGTTCCCCAGACGCTCTAGAGTCTCGGTCGCTATCCTCACGGCATAAGGGGATGTCATCCCGAGAGCAACCGTAGACGGACCCAAGATCAAGGTGCTGGCGAGCAGGGGCCCGTATCTCTCACCCAATCCCAGAGAAAGCGAAAACCCGAGAACAAAGGGCGTGATGAATGGAATGAGTACGATCAGAAATCCGCCCGTGAAGACGATCGAGGAGAAACTCCTCCGAATCGGCGACTTGTCAGCGAGTTTCCCTCCATAATGATACCCTACCGCAAGTCCAGCGAGAACTACACCAATCAGGCTCCCCCATGTGAAGATGGAGTTCCCGAAGACAGGTGTGATGAGACGACTACCCACAAGCTCGAGCGCCATAACGGCAAAACCTGAGACAAAC
>JACPTA010000187.1 GCA_016193005.1 Nitrososphaerota archaeon
CAGCCTACTTGAGCCTTGGAATGACTAACGTTCGAGATGCTGTGCGGGTGGTAGGATGAACGTAATTGTCATTCACTACGGAACGGGAAGGAGCGGTTCGTACCTCATCAACCGCATTGCGCAGAGGCACGAGAAGGATAACCTCGATGTGGTGAAACTCGAACCATTGGAGAGGCACGGATTCTATGGTTGGCTCGCGAGATCGTTCATACCAGGCCTGAAGGCATCGGTGAAGCCGGTGGACCTCGGCGGGTGCGAGCTCCTCTACCTCATAGCCCCGAAGTGGGGATACAACTGCCCACCAGTAAACGGGTTCATCGGATCCCATGATCTAAAGGGGATGAGCATAATTCTGATAGTCACATATACCAAGGGCAATATCTCGGGATACGTACCCAGGCTGGCGAGAAGGATCAGGGGCCGGGGTGCAGACCTGCTCGGAACGATTGCGCTGAAACGGGAAGAGATACTCTCAGAGGCTCTTACCACAAGACTTCGTACATTCCTTGATGAGGTTGCGCCCTCTTTGAAAGAGGGGAGCGCGGATTCGCACCACTACCACCACCACGAGATAGTCTTCATAGGAATGATCAATGTTAACAGGGATGATTACCTTCAAGGCGTGGTGGACGTGCGGCGGTGCAGGCAGTGCAGGAAGCTCTTCTGCGAGGACAGGCGCTACAGCGAGGGACTGAAACCTGATGTTGGGTTCGAGGAAATCCCGGACGACGAGCAGTGGGCAATCCTGACGTGCACAGACATCAAAAGGGTCTTCATGCAAAGCCTCCCCGTAAAGCCGGGAAAGAGACTGGAGCACACGTGTAAGAGCGGAGAGAAGCATGAATTTACCATCGGGGACGATTGGTCGATCGATTCTGGTGAGGGAGACACAGTCCACCGTCTCTACATGGTTAGGGATTACCTCAACAGAGTAATAGAAGCGGGCTACTATAAGCTGAGGTTGCTGAAGTGAGTTCTCCCTGACACGATGAAAGTGACAGAAATGATGTCGCACAAAACGAGTGACGGACGGTTTGACGCAGCCGAAGCTGGGAGCCGGAGTTTTGCTAACAGACCCGTCCTAGTCTTCTGGGAGACGACCAGAGCGTGCCCGCTGTACTGCATTCACTGCAGAGCTTCCGCGGTCAGCCAGCCTCTCCTAGGGGAACTTACCACGGAGGAGGGATTCAGGCTGATCGATGATGTTACATCGTTTGGCAGGCCGTATCCGACGATCATCTTCACGGGAGGCGACCCGCTCAAGAGGGACGACCTCTTCGAGCTGATGCTGTACGCATCCAGGCTCGGGGTGGGATTCGCCGTCTCCCCGGCTGTATCAGAGCTTCTGACCAAGGACGCCCTCAAGAGGATGAGGAACTTCGGCGCCTCGTCTGTCTCGATAAGCCTTGATGGGGCAACGGCAGAGTCGCATGATGCGATAAGGCGAAAGGACGGCACATACGATAGGACCATTGATGCTGTGAAGGAAGCTGTTGAGCTGGGGCTGAACGTACAGGTCAACACGGTGATAATGAGGAAGAACTTCTTTGACCTGCCGCGGATATTCCACCTGATAAAGAGCCTCGGGGTCAAGACGTGGGAGCTCTTCTTTCTGGTAAAGGTTGGGAGGGGAACTGAGGTTGAGGAGCTCGTGCCGGAGGAATACGAGAGCGCGTGCAACCTCCTCTACGACGCATCGTGCTATGGTCTAACCGTCAGGTGCGTTGAGGCGCCCTTCATCAGGAGAGTAGCGGGGCAGAGGCTTCAGTCAGATACCTACTGGAACGACGACGCATACTTGGAACTGAAGTCTGAACTCCTGAGACTCGAGGGAGGGCCGACGACTCCCTCGACATTACGCCCAAGAGGGACATTGGACGGAGACGGCGTGATCTTCGTGGCATACGATGGCACGATTTATCCGGGAGGGCTCCTGCCGGTTGGTATGGGTAACGTAAGGAGTGACAGTCTGGTAAGGATCTACGGAGATGATAACCTGCTGAGGAGGATCAGAGCCAGGGAGATTGATGGCCCTTGCGGTGTATGCGAGTTCAAGGACATCTGCGGGGGCAGCAGGGCCAGGGCTTATTCGTACAGCGGAGATCCCCTATCATCAGATCCTGCGTGCATATATGTAACCGCACGAACCTAGCAGCTCTAGGGCGGGACCTGCATCATCGTCACGAGAAGGAGTATTGCGACCATGATCGACAGGTTCGCGAACGACACCACCCGGCTCCTCCTCCTTAGCGCCCTTAGCTCGTCCAGCTTCTTCTCTGAGGCAAGCCGTACTATATTTCTTCCGAAGTAGACGTTGTGAGTGTAGATCAGAACCAGAAGTATGACCACGAGAATCGTTTTGGTCAGCAGCAGGTTTCCTGTGTAGGTATCGAAGAGAGCGTTCACAGAGGGTAGATACCACGAAGCGTTGTAGACGCCGGTCAAGACCAGCACCACAAGCGTAGGGTTGGCTATCCTCCCGAACTGCTTTGCTATCTTTCCAACGATCCTGGTTCTCTCCGATTCGTCATTAGTGATGAGATGGGATGCGGGCATCACGACCATCCACATGAAGAACGAACCCCCGACAAAGAGCACTGCACTGAAGAGATGGACCCAGAGAATTACGACATCGATCACAGAAACAGCGTTCACGGTTTCAAGCCCCTCCGAGTCAGGACGGTGTTCGGTCCAAAAACCTTTGGAGACCTCTTTCAGGCCGGTTCATCACGTGGACTCACGCCATACTATCTCGGGCCAGGGTCGCAGGCCCTGCCTTCAAGGGTAGGCTCTTGTTCGGCCACGGTCCAACGTTTATACTCGCAGAGCCATCCCAGATGAGCAAGTTAGACATGACGATAGGGTTCGTTCTCATCAACGTCAATCTCGGATCTGAGGAAGGAGTGCTAGCCAGATTGAGAGGAATGGAGAACGTGAAGGAAGCGCACCAGGTCTACGGAGTCTACGATATAGTAGCAAAGCTAGAGGCGGAGAGCACGGAGAAGCTGAAGGGAGTGCTTGAGGAGAAGGTACGGAAGCTCGAGAATGTGAGGAGCACCTTGACCGTGATTGCAGTGGAGTGATGCATGTGCCTCTACCGAGTTCGAGCGGCCTACTCGTACACTCCTTCCGGCGGCCTGGGTTCTCTCACCATCGCATTGAGCAGGGAGTTCTCATACCCCAGCTTCTCTGCCAGGGCCCTGGCTATCTCGTTCAGGGTTACGAGTCCATTGAGGCCCTTCTGATCAACGACCGGGAGGCGTCTTATCTTGTTAGTAGCCATAGTGGAGAGCGCGTCTTCGACCGTCACCTCCGGAGTCACAACTATTATCGGGGCAGTCATGATCGATTCGACCCTGGCGCTTCTTAGGGGGCGCCCCTTCGCTGCCACCCTTCTCACTATGTCCCTCTCCGTAACAATTCCAACTACCTTCCCCCTGTCCTCAACGAGCAGGCAGGAGCAGCTCTGCCTGTCCATCACTTTTGCGGCATCTTCAACGGTCGCATCGGCGGGGATGGTCACGGGATTCGGCTGCATTATCTGGCGTACCCTGAGGTCGAGCTTGCAACGACGTGACCATTCGGTGAAGTTCTTAAAGTCAGTTTTATTGGCGAGACGACCATCAGACAGGCGTGCGCAGACGAGGTGATCTTAACTTGACAGCACCGAATCCAACACCTTGTAGGGGCTCAATGGTTGAGCCCCATATTTTCGGGAGTCACCTGTTGCTCCTTTCACCCTTCTTTTTTAGCTCGAGAAGGTAGCAACGACCACTGCTCATGACCCGTTCAAGTAGCCACTTGATGTGGCCAGATTGGCCAGGTTGCCACCTCACGATTGGCAACGTTGCCAATTGATGGGAAGGGCAGATTGGCAACATGCCCCTTTTCTCTTAAATAGGATGGGCCTCCATACAGCAGTGTTAAATCCTGTTAGGCGGCGGTGAATGAATTTCGGTGCGAGAAGCGATTGCTTCTCTCATCGTGCCGCAGTAGAATGCGGCGAAGCACGCGGTTGACGCACTCTCTCCCTACTCGTTACTCTTCACATGATGTGGTTGCACGTTGGCAAATTAAGGTTGGCAACTTCCTGAGACCCACACGCCTCCGGCACCAATCTCGAGTACCCCCTTGATTCCTTTTGCCGCTATTCTTCGTCGCCCCTCTTTGGGCATCATCACGCATCGCAATGAGCGCAGATGAACCTGCATCATCAGGGATTTCGAAGACGGGAATAGAAACCTCTGAATCGGAGTCCTCTCCAGTCCCTCCCTCTGGACCATCAATTGTTTCGGTCGGAAGAGAAACTGGATCCCAAATTGAATGTGCGCATGCGAATGTAAGGTCGGAAGCGAACTCTAGTGTCGGAATTCCTCGCGCAGAATCCACCTCACTGGTTGACAGCAGAGATGCACCAACGGCAACAAAATCAGTCAAGCAGAACTACGTGCCGTCGGGAGAGATCCTGAATTTACTTGAGACGTTTAGAATGATGGTAAACGAAGCAATCAGGATTGGTCTTGACCATGACGTGACCAACATGAAAAGGCTCTCGTCTCTCTCCTACAGCCAGCTATCAGGCTACAACTGCCTTTCCTACTACAAGAAATGCGCAATATCTAGAGCGGGAGGAATACTAGCTGCTAGAAAGAAATCTATCACGCGAGGCTATCCGACAAAGAGCCACTACGCGGTCAAGCCGCACTTGGTATCCTGCTACGGGTTCAAGTTGGCTAATGGGATCTTCGAGCTACCGCTCGGAAGGAGAGAGTACTTCGAAATCCCCCTGAACGGACATACCAGGGAAGTTCTCTCTGAGCCGGGCCTGACGGTCCGTTCCTTCACCCTCACGGCAAGCACCGTGAGCCTGACGATCTCGAAGAAGGTTTCCTTGATTGAATGTGTCATGACCGCCGGTCCGGATAGAAATCTTCGCGAGCTTACGTGTGGGAACGGCGCGAGGGTCGTCAAGTACAACCTTTCGAAGGCTGTCAGGATAGCCGATACGACCACGGAGATAATCTCATCGTTCAAGAGAAATGACGCAAGAATAAGGAAGAAAATCGCCTCGAAGTACGGAAGAAGGAGGAAGGACAGGGTCGGGCACCTGCTCAACTGCGTCACGAAGGACATAGTGAGGAGTGCCTACGAGAGCAGGGAAGCGATAGTTCTAGAGGACATCAGGGGCATTCGGAGCCTCTATCGACGGGGCAACGGGCAGGGCAGGCGGCACAGAGGAAGGATGAACTCTTGGTCCTTCTTCGAGGCGCAAAGGCAGGTAGAGTACAAGGCGGCATGGAAGGGCGTTCCGGTCATCCATCTAACCAAGGCGGAGACGAGGGGCACCACTACTGACTGCGCGAGATGCGGGGAGCGACTCCAATCGCCAGCCAGGGACGACCCGAAGCATAGGCGTCAGCTGTGGTGTCGTCGATGCAAGAGCTGGATCGACCGGGACGTGAACGCAGTCGCCAACCAGGCTGCGAGGGGACGGTTGAGGTTCGACCGTTCCCTGTCCGGAAGGACGAAAGGCGACGCAGGTGAAGCAATGAAGGGGAACGCGGAACACGACGGGGAGCCGCTAATCCTCAGAGTCGATGCCTCGAAGTTGATTCGTTGGCGAAAGCCAAGGGTCATCAGAACCAGTTGGGGTCTCTAGGATGGATGGATTTGGACGTCCCTTCCCTCGGGAATCATCATACGTGCCTGGTCGAGTGTGGCTCGACCGCGCAGATGCTCTTAACTACAGGAAAAACCTCGATTAATTCGGAGCAAATATCCTTGTTGGAGAGAGTGACATGACAGACGTAACTGGACTGATTGGAGGGCTCCATCACATTACCAACGTTACCTCCAACCAAGAGGTGAACAGAAGATTCTACACAGAAATTCTGGGTCTCCGGCGAGTCAAGCTGACGGTGAACCAGGATGATTACCTTCATCGGCACCTCTTCTACGCAGACGACAAGGGAACGACGGGGAGCGCCATCACCTTCTTCGAGTGGCCTCAACTCCCTCAAGGCTTTGCGGGCCTATCCTCACCGCACCACCTCTCCTACTCTGTTCCAAGCCTAGAGTCGGTCCCGAGATGGAAGTCTTGGCTTGTGTTCAATGGGATTCCTGTCACGGGGCCACTTGTTAGGGACGGGCGAGTCTCGCTCTACCTGAGAGACCCTGACGGGTTGATGGTCGAGCTCACCTTCTTGACGAACGAGAACATCAAGCAGGCCTATCTGGATGAGACTGGGAAGAATCTCGAAGAGGTGAGGGAGGTCACCAAAGAGATGCGGCTGAAGAAATTTGATCACGCCAGTCCAGTCACGGCAGACCCCAGTCTTGCGGTTACATTCTTCGAGAAAGTCCTGGCGCTGAGGAATACCCAGAGCCTGCCCAACCCCGACCAGTCAGACGGCAAGATTGTCGGTATAGGGAGTGGGGATGACGAAGACTTCCTTCGCTATCTCGCCCCCAAGCAGGCAAGGGACGGGTCGGTAGGGAGGGGAAGCGTGCACCACATCGCGATGGCGGTCGAAGATTCAGAGGGTCAGAGGAAAGTCAAACAGCGTCTCGATGAAATCGGGATTAGGAACTCGGGGATAATCGACAGGCTTTGGTTCAGATCACTGTACTTTCGCGATCCTGACGGAAATCTCCTCGAGGTCGCTACCAAAGGTCCGGGTTACACAAAGGACGAATCGCCCCAGAGTCTCGGTTCAAAGCTCGTGCTCCCGCCCTGGCTGGAGGACCGGCGACAGGTTATCGAGAAGACACTCGACGACCTTGACTCTAATAATAGAGCGACTTGGCCACCAAAGTTTCCCGAGGTTCCAAAGGTTCCGGAGAAGCTAAGAGCCTAGCAAGCATTAGAGTTGAGGTGTTCGGACGAAGGAGGTTCAATGGTGCCTACGGTACGACTGCCACCGGAACGGGCGAATTCTCAATTATCCTTCGCGCCAGACTGAAGTCCATGAAGCCCAACCACAACCGTGCTGACTTTCTTGGATTCCGCAATCGCGAGAATCTTTGCCGCAGACTTTTCGGGGTTCTTCTCGCCGTCGCCACGAGCCCGATACCCTGTCTTCCCTCATGTTTGAGCCCGAGTATACGGGGAGGGGTAAGAAACTAATTCAGGGGTAAGGTTAAGGGGCTAAGCACAATGTTGTGATGGGCGATGAAGACTTTTACGCCGAGGCTTTGGAGAAGGCCAGAAGACTCATCGCTCAGGGTTAGATCGAGCTAGGAAGGAAGATGTTCGGGGGGAAGCTACGCCTCACACTACGAAATAGCGTACTATCATCGACAACTTCTACTAAGTTGCATTTACTTCACAATCCTGCGAGGCTGCCTAAGCCTGAAGTCCCCTATGGGATTCGTGGACAGTATCCCTCGAAGAGGAGCGTTCTCCGATTACGTTCAACTTGTTAGTCGAGTACCTCTCCCCCGGGAATTGCGATCACTGGAACGGGGGAGTTCTCGATTATTTTTCTGGCAACGCTACCGAGAGCTCTCAATCGTCCCAGACCGTGTAGACCCCTAACGCCTACCACCACCAGATCAACCCTTCTCCTTTCAACCGCGTGTAGAATCGCCTCCGCGGGATATCCTACAGTATATGCCTCCTCATATTCAACTCCTTTCCTTCTGATTCTTTCTCCCAAGTCGGCAAGGATTCTCTCGGCAACTGACCTCAGGTAGGATGACTCGGGTCGGGAGATCTTCTCCTCTTCCGCGTACTTCTTGTAGTCCTCAGGGATGCTCAATTCTGGCATTACGTAAATCAAAGCGATCTTCGCAGACATAGTTTTCGCAAGATCGATGGCATAATCCACAATCTTCTCGGAGTGTTTCGAACCATCGACGGCAACGAGAATTTCCTTCAATCTGGACAGACCGAGTTCGCATGTTGTTACTTAAACCTTGATTCTTGGACGAGTGGAAAGTGGCGCGTTTCCTTCGCCGTTGTTTCGCTCTCAAAGTTCTTCGGGCCTCTCAGAACTGGAATCTCAC
>JACPTA010000188.1 GCA_016193005.1 Nitrososphaerota archaeon
ATCCAGTTGAAAGATATTGACTCATCTGACCTTACTCTGAAGGATCTCTACATCGGAGCCAACGACATAACAGTGGTAGCGAGGGTACTTGCGGTGTACCCTGTAAGCACATACGCTAGGAAGGAGGGCGGCGAAGGAAGGTACAGGCGCCTGAACCTGTTTGATAGGAATGGGATAGTGAGATTGACCATGTGGGAGGATTTGGAAGCAATAGAAAGGCTTGGTGTAGGAGTGGACACTCCATTGAGAGTGGTGAGTGCGTACGTTAAGCCAAGTTTGGATGGAAAACCGGCATTGAATTTGGGGAAGAAGGGAAGGATAGAGGTTCTGAGGGATGAAGGTCTAGTTGCCAAGATGCCTTCCGTCTCTGAGCTTGAGAGGGATATCGCTGCAATAACTGAGACTGACGTGATAGCAGTACGCGGGATAGTCCAATCTGGCAGCAAAGATTCTGAATTTACTAGAGGAGATGGTTCGCGGGGTACGTTCAAACATTTCATGCTCGGAAGTGAGAATGGAAGCAAGCAACAACGAATTGTCATTTGGAGTGGCAGCGACCTTCCTAGTCTTGTGTCAGGTGAGAGAGTGAGAGTCACGAACCTGAGATTGAAGCGGCAAACATATGGGGACCCGGAGTTGCACGGCGATTCTGGGAGTAGGATTAATGTGATTCGGAATGAATCGCAAGGTACATTGCTCTTGGTAGTCGGCTCTGGAGACGTGCGTGGCTCGACTGAATTCTTGGTCGCGGACGCTACGAGAACCTTGTTTCACCTCAATTTGAAAGATAAAGCGGTCGAGTCAGCGCTGGCGCTAAGAGAGGGAGATATCATCGAGGTGATGGGGAACGAAAAGTACGAGGATACGATCATCTGCACGAAGAGTGATTCAGTGAAACGAGTTAATTCCAAGTCGAACCTCCTGCCTTCGTTGCAGTCGCTGTTCGTCAAGGTGAAGAATGTGGAGGTTGCTTCTGGGCCGTTATTGCTGGAGGTAGTCGCTCTCTCGAAAGCTTCCGTGCAGGATGTACGTCTTAAGGACGGCTCAGTCGTGAAGAAGGGAGAACTTCTAGTTGGTGACGATACTGGCGAAATCAAGCTCGCCGCTTGGAGGGAGAGTTCGGAAAAGCTTGATGGGGTGCAGGAAGGGGAGAGGTTGCAGATTATTGGGGCTACGCTTGAAAGGTCGAGGATGAATACTCCAATCATTCAAATCGGTAGGATTTCCAGCGTAAGAAGAATGAAAGGTGCTTCTTCTCTTGATGATAGCTTACGCCTTTGATCGTCTTAGGACTTCGTATTCATATACGAAGATTATGATGAGAGCCGCAACGAATAACGTTATCATCAGCCCGCTCAAGAAGCCGTAAAAACTATCTGTGGTAAGAATCGGGAAGTTCAAGGTTGACCCGTTCGGCGCCGAGTCTGGTAATAAGTTTTGTGAACTGATTGAATGCCGGGGGCGGGATTCGAGCCCGCGACCTTCGGGAGTTTCTCTCCGGAATCCATCCTAGCCTGGGATTATGAGTTTCGCCCACATCTGGGCGTAGCCGGCGCTATGACCAGGCTAAGCCACCCCGGCAATCTGCAGAAGCGGTAATATCATCTCATTTAAGCTGCTCTACCTCCGTCTAGCTAACGACCTTGCTATCACTGCCAGTATCACCCCTATCCAATATTCCGAGTGCGTGATGACGGTCGAAAGACCCATTGTTAGTGCCGAGTAAGCTATAGTAATAGCTAATCCCAAGAAACCCGCCCCTCCGCCAAGGGCAATCAGGAGTCTTCCTGTAAAGAGATGTCCGGACAAGACTGCAATTCCTCCCAGAATGACAGTTATCCCTCCCATCGCTATGAGGACAGCGAGAACTTGGATTGTGAGGTTCGCGAACTCACCGGTCAGTCCAGGTAGATAGTTAGGAACTTTGTCCTGGAGTAAGTCTAGAACGAAAAGAAGGAGGCTGTGGGCTGCGAGTCCGCTTGCCACGATGAGAAAACCACCGGCTAAAGCAAGCATCCCAGCGATTCTCGACCTTAGGTTGCTCGTAGTCAAGGTATCGTAACATTGGAGCAGAAGGGAATTAAAGACTAAAAAATCTCACTAATCGGCTCGAATCTTGAGCCTCGGTAGCTCAGCCTGGAGACCAAGTTCGGGAAGTGGAGCACTGCCTTGGTACGTACGCACGAATAGGCAGGGGTCCCGGGTCCAAATCCCGGCCGAGGCTTTTCTCATAGCAGATTTCAGGAATGCCTTTTATCGATATGTGAATTTGGGTAGCCGTTGCTTGTCCTGAGCAAGAAAGAAATTCAGTTCTTGAAATCGCATGAGTTGTGCAGGCTCGCGACCGTATCAAAGCAGTCTATTCCCCATGTGACTCCCGTGGTGTATGCGATGGACGGCGAGAATGTCATAATTACTATTGATTATGGTACAAAAAAGTTCGCTAACCTGAAGGAGAACCAGAACGTATCTCTTGTTGTTGATACGTATAGACCTAATGCTGCTCTCCTGGTACAGGGAAAGTGCCAGATATTCGAGAGGGGTGCGGAATATGTGAGGCTGCTGAAGATCCTGTTTGACAGGTTCGAGTTTTACAGGAAGAATCCTTGGGGAGAGGGTGAGTCGCCGATTCTGAAAGTGGTACCTTCCAAGACCGCTAGCTGGGGCTTGTAAACAGTAACGAGACTCTTTTAAGATGTGCGGTTGTGTGGAGGGCGTAACTGCGGGGGCCGCCCA
>JACPTA010000167.1 GCA_016193005.1 Nitrososphaerota archaeon
CCCCGGGAGAAGAGAAGAACTTTGGAAGCAGTCAAGAAAGGAAGGCAGGGACATCCGACAAATCATAGAAGGGTTCGTGTTTAGACCGGCCCATGTGAAATAAATGAACCTTGTGGGGATGAGAATTTGGTCCAAATGCCTGGGCCTTAATCGTCGCAATTTTTCTGGTTCACGGCGTTGAATCATACTATTCTGCGTCGTCAAAGGTATCATCGGCAGGATAAGAACCCCCATAATCTTGAGGGGGGTTCGAATCTCACCCTACGCAGCAAGATTCTATGATTTAATGGTAAAATCGGAGTCGGGCAAATTCTGAAGGCTCGTTTGGCAACATTTGGTGCACGTGGTAGGAGAAGTTACCATATGGAATGTTTTTCTACCACCCTTACCTAAGTCCCTTGTGGCACTGCACGACTATCTTACTGAAATTCTAGGTAGCAAGGCTAACGTTCGCACACTCAAGACGTTGCTCCGCTACAGGGGCAAGGTTTTCACAATAAGAGAGCTAGCCAAGACCGCTGGCCTTTCTCACCCTCAGGTATCAAGGGTGGTTAAGGAGCTGGAAAGACGAGGCATAGTAAAGCTCCAACCGGTTGGCAGGGCTTATCAGATTAGCGTGAACGAGGAGAGTTATGTCTTGAAATCGATGATAGAACCACTGTTTAGGGCAGAGGAAAATACTGTTAACTCCTTCATATCAACCATCAGGCCCTTCTTCAGGGATACAAGGATATCTTCTGTTGCCATCTTCGGTAGTATGGCAAGGGGGTTGGAAAGAAACACAAGTGATATCGATCTTCTCGTAATTGCGGAAGATAGGGAAATTGCCAATGAATCCGTCGCACGAGCCAGTGCGGCGACAGTTTCTGGATTTGGACTTGCGTTGTCTCCACTGATAATGGAGGAAGAGCGCTTCATTCGAGAACACAATAGAGAACTCGAAAAATCAATCTTGGAGTCTTACATCCTTGTCTACGGAAAGGACCCAAAGGAGATTATCGAAAGTGGTAAGGCCAGTCGATAAAAGGCTCTACAAGAACTATCTGCAGAAATCAGAGGAAATGCTTGACGTCGCACGTTACGCAGCTGACACATCGAAGAGCAACGCGGCAGTAGCAACGTCTGTACATTGCGCCATCAACGCTATCGACGCTCTCGCCGTGTTCTACTTTGGCAAGCGACATAGTGGCGGGCACGAAGAAGCGCTGGATGCAATTAGAGGTGCCTTTGACGAAAACGAATTTAGGGATATCGCGAAACAATTCAGCGGTCTGATTGGTCTCAAGAACGAAGCTGAGTACCAGCCAGATTTAATGACAGGCTCACAGGCAAGTGACGCAGTCAGGAGGGCTTCCCGAATCCTGTCAAAGGTAAGGCTGAAGTTGCCGTGATCCGGCTACCCGAACTAGCAGAGACAAGGCGTGTTTCAGACCTGTGGTTGAAGAAAGAAAAATCGTAACAACTTCTACATTTTGAAATAAAGGTCTGTGGAGGAGGTTGAATCGCTCGGGTTTGGAGATTTGACTTTACTAGTAAATTAATGCGCGAATCCCACTCCCCGCACCAAAGTCGTACTCAGTTACGAACCCTACGGAAGAAAGTACGTATGTCTTCGACAAGCAGTTCAGGCTCTTCCATTGCTGGAAAATGACCACCACTGGGCATGTCCGTCCATTGAACGATATTGTACACTTTCTCAATAGAGCGACGAAAGTCACGTAGCGGCTCTTTGGGAGAGTTGCAGACACCAGTCGGTGCCTTCACGAGATCCTGCAGACTCGGACGCCAAGGTGAGTGGAAGTTCTCGTAGTATAGTCGCATCGACGAGTTAATCGTCTTGGTGACCCAGTAGACCATGATATTGGTAAGGAGCTCGTCCTTGGTGAAGCGAGTCTCAATGTTTCCATTGCAGTCGCTCCAAGTCCTCCAAATCTCGATGATCCAAGCTGCAAGCGCGGCAGGCGAGTCGTTAAGACCATAGGCCAGTGTCTGCGGTTTTGTGCCTTGAATCATGGCGTAACCAGTTTCTTCGCGCAGAAAAAGTTCGAGGTTATTCGCGAGTTCCTGCTCTTCTGCAGTCAACTCCCCTTCAGGACGAGCATTGTACCATGTCACACTGAGGTGTATGCCGAGTAGAGCTTCTGGGTAGGCTGCACCGAGACGTGTACAGATTCCGGCGCCCCAGTCGCCGCCTTGCGCACCATACTGGCGATAACCTAGATCCTCTGTCATTAACCTGTGTATCAAGTCGGCGATTTTCACAACTTTCAATCCGCCTCGCCTCGTTGGGCCAGAAAAACCGTATCCAGGCAGTGAAGGAACAATGACATCGAAAGCGTCCTCGGCATCGGCGCCGTATGCCTTGGGATCAGAGAGTGGCCCAATGACCTTGTACATCTCGAAGATGCTGCTTGGCCATCCGTGGAGAAGCAGAAGCGGGAGCGGTTTTGGCCCATTGCCTTTTTGGTGGATGAAATGTATGTCAACTCCGTCGACATCCGCAATGAAGTGGCTGAATCGGCCGAGAGCCGCCTCCTGCTTGCGCCAGTCATAATCGTCTAACCAGTAGCCGACCAGTTGTCTGAGGTAAGTTAGATCTGTTCCATATTTCCATTCAGTTCCGGGGATTTGGTCGGGCCAGCGCGTTCGACGTAGACGTTCTCTCAGGTCGTCGAGAACTTCCTGCGGTACACTAATACGGAAGGACCGAACAGCCATTGCGAGTATCTTCGTTTACCTTTCAATCAGACTTAAGGCTTAATGTTCTCTGTCGACAGAGGCGGGGTATTTGCTTCTCCACACAGTAGAAGATCCATATGTTATTACATCTTAGTGGAACCAACTACCCGGATGCCTACGGTAGGGGCATCGACGTTCGAATCCCGCCTCCCGCAGCGAATACCAGAGGTTCAACTCCCCTCGCAGCTGTCGATACTGAACCGAGATAAGATAAAGACAAGTGGGGAGGGGCATGATAGGCGTCGCGATGGCCCATCCGCTCATGGAAAGTCTTGAGAAAGCCGCGCAGGCTCTTACGACGTGACCAAGCGTAATCGCGCAGTCAGCCGTCTTCCAAACTCGCCATTAGGTTGGCTAGTCTCATAGGAAGAGAAGGCTCAGCTAAGTTTTTCTCGCCACCCTCGACCACCCAGGTTCGAGCTGCCGCCACGAGACTTGAGCGAGCTATCTAGAAATTCAGTAGTCGAACGGGTTTCGAACAGACTCCTCTACGTTGTGTCGATGAATCATGCGTTCAATGACGGCTCGGTCTTCTTCTTGTCCAGTCTCTTCCCAGTCGTTATCTCGCTCTTCGGGCTCTCAGTCTTTGAGGTTGGCGTGCTCGTCGCCGTGGGCTATCTAGTTAATGTAATCTTTCAGCCGATAGTGGGACGCTTCGCTGAGAAGGCTGACGCAAAGAAGCTACTGGCTCTCGGCATCTCGGTGATCTCCTTCTCCGTCATCTCTTTCGTGCCCTCGACCGGATTCTCGACCTTGCTGGCCTCAGTAGTGCTTCTCCGTATTGGTACCAGCTTCTTTCATCCGGTAGGTGTGTCTGCCATTACATGGACATATGCAGGGAAGAGACTTGAAAGGGCTCTCGGATTTCAGAGTGCTTTCGGAAACTTCGGGATTTTGATTGTCTTCCTCGCCGCCGCGCCGCTCTACCTCGTGTTGGGATGGAAGTCGACCTTTTTTGGCCTAGGAGCGGTGGGTTTCGCAGTTACACTCATCACCCTGCTTGCTCTCGGCAGGATCTCCATCAAGCGCTTTTCAGGGGATGAACAAGGGGGAGACTCGCCCAACGAGAAGCCTAATCACGGAAGATTCGGAATTCCCACCTTCTTTATTGTCGCAGGGTTCGCCTCCGGTGGCTCCTTCGCCTTGATTCTGAACTTCGCGAATATCTTCCTTGAAGGAAGGAATAACTTGAGCACATCCGAAGCGAACCTCCTAGTCTCAGTATGGATAGCTGCAGCTTTCGTGGGAGCTATCGTAAGTGGCGCGTCACAAAAGCGATTCGACCGTCTTGCTCTACTCTCCCTCTACTTCTTCTTGCCTTCTGTACTGGTTGTCCTCCTTGTGCTAGTTGATAGTATAGGGTTGGTCACTCTATCGCTGTTACTGACTGGCTTCACGATTTCTGGAACTTACCCACTGACTCAGGCCGAGTTGTCGGATTATCTCGGAAGGGAAGAGTCAAAGAAAGGACGCTCCTTCGGCATCCTGTTCTCCGCCCAAACCATAGGTGCCTCGGTCATGGGTTTGGTTGGCGGCTATCTTTCCGAAGTTCTTGGCTTGGCGCATTCTTTCGATGTCGTGGTCGTCTCGATGCTATTTGCGGGAGGGTTGACTCTTCTTTGGAAGGTACGGAAGCCAGTCTCGTCACTATCTTCGAGTGGTCAAGTCACGAGCGAAGCCAAACGGTCTCAGTTAATGCCGCGCATCTCCAGAAATTCTTCAGGCCAGAGCGCAGGGAGTTCGAAAAATTCGGAAACTTTATGACGGAATCGCAATCTCGACTTCGCTTGACACCTTGAGTACAACGGCTTCAGAACAAGAGCTTGTTAGAAGAATCCATTCTGACGGATTCGTTCTCGACGCGCACTCAGACATATCTTTGCTCGACGTCTATCCAAGAAGATTGCAGGGAGAGAGAGGCGTAATGAAGAGGATTCAGTTGCCCATGCACCTGGAAGGAGGAGTGCACGGAGCCATAATCACAGTCCATAATGATTGGGCGAGATGGGCGACCCACTATGAAGGCGCAACGAGGCAGACCCTGGAAGTCATAGACTTCATGGCTAGGGAAGCAGAGGAGTCTGGAGGTGGATTCCTCGTCGCCGAAACTGGCTCGCAGATGGAGGAAGCTCACGAGAAAGGCAAATTCTCAGTTCAGATCTCACTCGAAGGCGCCAAGGCTATTGAGGGTAGTCTGGAGGTGCTCCGGTGCCTCCACCGTCTGGGAGTCCGTGCGATTGGGCTCACCCACAATGTTAGGAATCAGTACGCTGACGGAGCTGCGGTCAAAGAGAACTTCGGCCTGACCGAGCTGGGAAG
>JACPTA010000168.1 GCA_016193005.1 Nitrososphaerota archaeon
AGGTGAAGGTACTTGACCATTGATGGAGTCAAACCGTCGTTGGTCAGGGTCAGGGTTCCGTTCGATTGGGTGAGGGTGAGATGCTCTATCTTCTGGACGGACTCCAGCTGGTCGGCTCGATCGCGTGACTCCTGGAGGGTGACGAGGGAGCCTACCATCGACGAGGATGCCTCGAGGGCTGCCATCGTCAACAGGTAGACGGCGATGAACCCATAGACAGAACTCAGTCCTCTCCTCATCGGGGAGAAATTACCTGTTCGTATTTAACCTGCAATAAATTTCTGACGAAGGTTCGTGATGGAAACTGTATCGCTGATTCGTTTTCCCTAGTCGTCGGACTCTGTTTCGTGGACATTGGTATCTCGAATAGTGGGGAATCGGCTCTCAGGTTGGCGTTTTTATACGTGTATTTACCGTGTATTGTAATGATGGCCCACAAAACCCTTACAATTAGTGAGGAAGCCTACAAACGTCTCGTTCAGGCAAAGAAGAATGATGAGAGCTTCACGGAGGTCATAATCAGATTGACCTCAGGGAGGGCTAATCTCCTGAATCATGCTGGCGCTTGGGCCGACCTCGAGGAAGCAGATGTGGAAACCGTCTTCGGAGAGATTGGAGAAGCATGGGAGAAATGGAAGCCAGGGTAATAGCCGATTCCGATTTTCTCGTCGACCTTCTCAGAGGGAGTAAGGGTGCGGTCAATTTGGCTGAGCAGACGCTGCGAGAGGGAGTGGAGGTGCTTTCAACGTCGATAAGCGTCTTCGAGCTATGGTTGGGCGCCTTGAAACTTGGAAGAAAGGATGAAACCAAGAAATTGCTTGACGAGATCGACATCTTGCCTCTTGACAGAGAGGCTACTCTCTCTTCGGCTGAAATTTTGCACAATCTGCAAAAGAGGGGCAGGGGGATTGATTACAGGGATCTTCTTATCGCGGGAATCGCGAGATCGAGAGATATCTCGACCATAGTGAGCAGGGACGAATCGTTCACGAGGGTAGACGGGCTCCGTATCAAGACGTTCTGACGTCGACTGCGCCCGGCCGTCGGAGTCGGTCGGCAGCATACATTCAATAGCACCTCCTCAAAGGGCGTCGGGGAAAAGAAGAACATGACGGACTGGGAGGCGCTCCTGAGAGAAGCAGCGTCGAGAGTTCAGGAAGTGAGTGGGAGATATGCCGGGACGAGCAGGGGGGTAACCAAGATCGGGCTGGGCGCGGGAGGGGACAAGACGCTGCGCGTTGACATGGAGACGGAGAATGAAGCCCTGGCTGTCTTCAGCGATGTGAAGGACCTCCGCGTCATCACGGAGGAGAAGGGAGAGCTGGGGCCGAAGGACGCAAAGTGGACCTTGGTAATTGACCCGGTCGATGGCTCCTCGAACTTTGAGCGTGGGATACCGTTCTACTGCACGTCATTCGCAGTCCTTGACGGCCCCCGGCTGAGGAACGCGAGATATGCGCTCGTGAGAAATCTTACGAGCGGAGAGGTCTACTATTCGGAGGCCGGGCGTGGTTCGACCAAGGACGGGAAGAAGATTAGGACCTCCGCAAATCGGGACTTGACCGAGGCTGCGATAGCGGTAGACAGCTGCAGGGCGACCGTCGCCAATATTACGAGAACGGCACCCCTCATTGCGTCGGTGAAGAGGCAGGCCCACTTCGGGGCAAACGCCCTCGAGATCTGCCTGCTCGCAGAGGGCAAGATGGACAGCTTCGTAGACGTAAGAGGGAGGATGAGGATAACGGACTTCGCTGGAGGCTATCTGATTGCGAGGGAGGCCGGCGCCGTCGTCACCACCATCGATGGGGGGGAGCTTGACCCGAAGATGTCCCTCTCCGAGAGGTTTGGGCTGGTGGCGTCAGGCAACGAGGTCCTGCACCGAAAAATCCTGGAGAAAGTGCGCTAGCGGTTGAATCCGACGCCAGCGAGGATTCCAAGAAGGGCGCTAGGGCTCTCAGGGATGCTGATTGGGCTCTCCTTCCTGCTGATAGGTCTGGGGAACTGCCTGCTCCTCATCATGGAATTCCAGGACCTGATTGCAAATTTGCTTACGTTCTTGGTCTCGGCCATCTTCGCATTCATCGGGCTTGGGCTCATCCCCCTCTCATTGAGGTTCGCGCTCGCGAGGAGCTTCTCGACGAAGTGGATTGCAATCGGGTTCCTGCTCTACACCTCCGTGCTCACCGTGCTCTCCCTCACAAGGGCCTGGGAGCTGGACAGCGACACGATCCTGAATGGGGAGGTGACCATCATGATAGCCCTCGTGGGGGCCTCGACGCGCTTCAGAGGGAGGCTCCAGGCCCTCGTCGCAGGTCTTCCTCTGCTGTACCTCGCAGTCTTGCTCGCACTCGTGGAGGGGTTCTCGACGAGCGGCATTCTCAGTCTTCGAACGGACCTATCACCTCCTTCGCTGGGGCTGCTGTTCTCCTGGAGGCCGTTCGAGCTCGGTGCCCTTCTCCTGGCGAGCCTTGCCTCTCTGGCAAGAGCGTTCAACAAGAGGGTCGCCACCCTTGCGTTTCTCGGGCTGGCGAGCTACTCTCTCGGGGTTCTGGTCCCTCTCCTCCTGCCGTCGACGGAGATCTACGGGCTACTCGTCACGACCCTCGCGAATCCTTTGCTCCTGGTTTCTTCCTCCCCGAAACTGCTAGGGATAGTCGCGCTCTTGGTCGGGAACGGGGTGGCGACGATTGCGGCGATCGCTGGCCTGGTACTGAACAGAGCGAAGACCCATGCTATCCCAGCACCCTCACAGGTCCGTCGGACCGCAATGCCGCCAGCAACGCGTTCATACTCGGGTAGCTGACCTGAGGGTCGACGTCGTCCATCCTCCCGCGGACCAACACGAAGCGAACCCCCACCTTCCTTGCTGCGTTGAGATCATTTATCCTGTCGCCGACGAACACCACGTCCTTCCTGCCCAGCTGCATCCCAGCAAGCGCCAGCTCGAGCTGCTTCGCCCTGTCAAGGGATACGTCTCTCGTGAACGAGGACGAGAAGTAGTCTTTCAGGCGGAGACTCTCGAAGAGATGCTCTGTCACCTTCTTCCCCTGCATTGTCACCAAGGAGAGGTCGCATGATTCTCCCAGAAGTTTCAGCACCCCAGCAGAACCCTCGTGAAGCTCTGCCTTCGCCGCTGCCTGGAGCTCGAACTCGTCAATCTTCTGGAAGAGGGGCTCCCTGAGTTCAGGCCTTTCTCCGATGATCCTCTGCAGAGTCTGAAAGATGGGCTGGACCTCGTAGGACACCTTCGC
>JACPTA010000174.1 GCA_016193005.1 Nitrososphaerota archaeon
ACCACGTCTCCCCAAGGAGTCCTTGCCGGAACCCTCCTCTTCATGATGGAGAGTCGTTCATCCTCCCCATATTTAGCTGGGAGAAAGGCTCGGGTGGGAACTCGAAGCAATAATTATTAGCCCCGTCTCCGGTCGACACCAAGATTGTGAGGTTGACGAAGGCTCAGGTCGCTGTCGGCGTCGGAACGACGAACGGTGGTTACCTCCTATTGTCAGATAAGTCGCGGAGGGTATGGAAGAAGAGAGGGCCTTTTCTGAGGGGAGAGAGCGTCAACAGGCTCACCTACAGCCGCAAGGGAAAGAAACTCTATGCGGCAACCCTTACAGACGGGGTATTCGTCTCCGGCGACTTCGGGAGGACCTGGAAGCCCATCAACCGCGGTTTGCATGTGAGAAAAGTCTGGACGGTCGCGGTCAATCCGAAAACCCCTTCGACCCTCTATGCGGGTACGCACTATGGCCATCTGTTCCGCTCGAAGAGCGGAGGCGAGAGCTGGGAAGAGGTGACAGGGCTGCACACGGCGCCCAAGCGGAACGACTGGGGCATCGACTGGGGTTTCGGCACGGTCGGTCTCTGCATCCATACGGTCAGGATAGATTCGACGAACGCGGACAGGATATACATCGTAAGCTCGGGAGGCGGACCTTACAGGACCGACGACGCAGGTGCCACCTGGAGCCTCCTGAACAGAGGCGTTGTCGAGAGATGCCCAGTTGGCGCCAAGTACGACTCTCCCGAAATTCCGCGTGAGCAGAATACCGGCAATCTCGAGCAGCATCTGCGCGATGTGCACAAGTGCACTCATCAGCTCCTGATCTCTGCACAGGATCACGACTTGCTATATCAGCAGAATCACTGCGGAGTCTACCGCTCGCAAGACGCCGGGAATCAGTGGGAGGACATCAGCCCAAGCGACTCTCTCCGACACGGGTTCTCCATGTCGCTCGTCGAGAATGGAGGGAGGACCATCTACACCATCCCCGCCTTCCAGGGAGCGTGCAAGAAACACAACTCCTGCGTTGTGGGCGCACTGGCCGTTTACAGAAACAGGAACGGGGAGGGGTGGGAGAGGCTCGAGGCTGGTCTTCCCAAGAACGCGCATACATGCGTTCTGCGCCATGCCATGGCCGCCGACCACCTCTCACCATCTGGAGTCTACTTCGGGACAACGACCGGAGAGATATTCGGCACCAAGGATGGAGGCGATTCTTGGTCGCTGATGGTCAGGGGAATCGGCAGGGTCCAAGGAATTTCGAGTCTCTTCCAATAGACGGCGGACCGTTCAACCTGTGAGGGAGGCGATCAGTTCCAGTTTGATATTGGGTACCATAGCTCAGCGTCGACTCTGGCGTTCCTCTTCAATATAGGCAGACCTAAGAAGGATGGGAGAGATGATTGTTGTCAAGATTATCACCCCCACCAGCCCGGCGTAGACGTCCTGCCCGATTACGCCTGCCGTCAATCCCAGTCCTGCGATGATCAGGCCGACTTCACCACGTGCGGTCATGCCAGTTCCGACCTTCCACCAGGTCGAAAAACTCTTCGACATGATTCCCGCAGGCAGACCGCACCCAATCACCTTACTGAACACTGCCACCAACAAGATTAGCAACAGGAAGACCACGACATTTGGTGTCAGGGCAAAGACGTTCAAGGACGCACCCATTACCGCGAAGAAGACCGGAGCAAAGATTAGGTTGATCTTGTCGACGTAGCTCTTCACCTTGGCGATGGAGCCAGACCCCGCGAGCCCCATGCCAGCCGCGTACGCGCCAACTATGGGAGACAAGCCAAGGACAGTGGCGAGCGAAGCCGATCCAAAGCAGATTACTGTGGCTGCCGCCTCATCGGTACCCTCGACCTTCCAACTAGGCAAGATTTTGACGAGCCTTGGGACCGTCAATACTAACGCAATCAGGAGGGTGAGCCAGAGACCTAGCAACACAATCAGCTTGGATGTCACATCGAGAAGGCTCGGTACCTGTCCCGACTGTATCACCGATATCACGACTCCAAGAACGGCCAGCCCAAGAACATCGTCGACCACTGCTGCGTTGATCATCAGTTTCGCATCAAGGTCACCAGTCTTCCCGAGTTCTTCCAGGACCTTTAGCGTGATGGCTATGCTGGTCGCTGTCAGTGTTGCTCCCACGATCAGGGCAGAGGGAAAATCGTACCCCAGCACGAGGGTGACGTAAAACCCGAAGAGGAAGGGAATTATTACGCCCAACCCCCCCACCATGAATGACTTGACGCCTGCACCCCTGAACTCTGAGAACGTCATTTCGAGTCCAGCCGTAAACAGGATCAGAATGGCCCCGATCTGGGCGAAGAGGAGAACAACGTCGTTCAGTTCGATGAGCCTATGTCCAGGTGCGTTTGGCCCAAAGATTATCCCCGCTGAAAGCTCCCCAAGCACCGCCGGAATACGGAACCTCGAGAACAGCCCCGCAAGAAACTTAGCGAGTAATACCAGAAGGCTGACACTCAACACTCCGCTAAGGACCGCTTCCTCTGATACCACTTCAGAGCTGATGCATGTTCTCGTATTAAATAGATTTTTTATTCATCGGGTAGGCGGCCGAAATCATAACACTCGTTCCTTTTGGCGATTGCATGCTGCGGCGTTATTGCCACCGAGGCCGCGTCTGTCTATCTGATCCTCGCTATCTTCAGCAAACTCTTCTCTGAACGTCACATGAATACCATCAGGAGAGCTTCAATCGTCGCCAGCAGCAGGACGTATGGTATGAAGCTTTTGATACATGTGGCAATTGCGCGCCCCGTGGAGACGTCAAGTGCCTCTCTCGCCGCCACTACCTGAGCGATCACCAACCAGAGGTTAACAAGGATACCAACGAACGGGATTATGAAAATAGACCGGGGGACCGAGCGAAGCCAGCGGTGCGCCAGGTTTCTTGCTGTGTCGCCACACCCTTGAACAATTTCGTCCCCACTAAGTAAATCAAGTAGGACCAGATGAACAGACCTACTAGCGTTACGAAGAATTCCAGAATGGCACCCACCAGAATCCCGCCTAGCCTTTCGCCTAGAATGAGACTTGTCAGAGAAAGTCCCAACGCCTGCGCAGCCGCGACAACCGCAACGACAACTATTACCTGCCTGCTCGCAGATTCGTCGTGTTCAACCTCCTCATAGAGGCTCCTGTCAAGCTTGAGCGCCCTCCACATTCGGCTGGAAATACTCTTGCTTCAAGGAGAGACAGCTGCAGGTGTAGTCGCGGGACTTTCTGCTGCCAACTCCGATTTGCTGTGAATCGTCGCTCATAAAGATTTTTGCGCTGTTACGATCTTGGGACTGTTCGATTCAGGTCTCGAACTCCTCTGAATTCGGAACTGGTAACCTTCAATTGCGAACCGCTAAGCGAGCGACCGTTCGGAA
>JACPTA010000076.1 GCA_016193005.1 Nitrososphaerota archaeon
CCGGCTGAGTTGCCCGTCGAAGGGAGGGTGATTGCCAACGGGCAAGAGTGCATAATGATGACCTCTCTAGAACTCGGAGTTTTTCCTCTACAGGCGAGATCGGTGATGTTCAAGAAAGACGACAGGATCTGGGGCTTTGACGCGTCTACCATCAGACATGTCGAACTCAAGGACGACAAGGAATTGATTGTCGCTTATTCGCTGAACGGCGAAATCAGGTCAATCACAATACAGCCTCTGGCCGAAATATGGCGCTATCAGTGGAAGCCTGACATCGATGAAAGGCCCGCTACACTCCTGCACTTCGCTGCTCCTCTCAGAAGCTACATGAGTGAGCAAGATTATGACAGAGTGTCTGCTATAGATGCGGCGCATGATAGGGAGCAGAAAGCTGCCCGCATGCACTCTAATTCTTCACAGCCTCGTAATTGAGCAGGTTGTGCAGGTCTGCCAGTTTCGCATACCAAGCGGCATCCTGCTTCGGATTCATCTCTGAAAGCTTTTGTTGTTCCTGACGAATCATGCTATCCACACCGTCCTTGTAATGCTTGTTCGAGTTGTACTTTGCTGTATCAACAAACCCATGTTGCACCAAGGAATTCACAATTTCTTGAGCTGAACGATTCCTGAATTTATCCCACCATTTATAGAGTTCACCAGTTTGCTCCTGTGTGAGATACTCGCCGCCAAGCTTCTCCCTCATCTTGAATGCGAAGTCGGGAGCGATTGAGCCTACCTGGCCAAAGATCCTTCCCACGACTTCCCTGTGCTGGGTAATCGATTGCTGAGCATCCTGCACCAGCACGTTCTGCTGCCTCGTTCCAAGCCTCTCTTGGAAACTCTCTGCTATGCGCCCGGACGTCTGAATCGGCATTAACCTCCCTATGTCCCTCCCCGCCTGGACCGATCCCATGCCCACGAGCGCCCCCTGCAGGCCTACGGAACCCACACTTAGCACCATGGCCGGAACGGCGCCTGCAAGACCGCTCAGCATCGTCCTGTGCTGTATCGCAGCTGCCAGCCTCTCCCCCCTAGACATGGTCCCAACATGCGCGGCGAACTGCTGCGCCTGGACAGGGTCGCTCAGATTGTACCCGAGTGACCTAGCGAGTGATGCGGACTGCCCGAGGGTAGCTGGACTCATTCCTGCCGTGACTCCGCCTCCAACGCCCATCCCTCCCGCCGCGGTCATCAGCGCCGCCGTCCCAACCGCGACCATGCCTGCCTGCGACGCCGTCTGGAACAGAGTCCCCGTGAGCGGGGCGAGAACGGTGGGCATCAGGAGCGCGAGCAACAGGGCCATGGCTGCCACAAAGTTGTCGCCTCCCCCGTTGAGTATCGTCCCTGCGGTGCCCTGCTTCAGCACATATGCAGCCACTCCGAGCACTATCGCGCTCATCAGAGATGCCAGCATCAGACCGAAGAGCGTGTCCTCGACCATCGAACCCAACTTCTTCGTGAAAGGCACTTCCTTGAGAGCAAGGGCGATAGGGAACGTGATCACCATCACCGCAACAAGAAACACCCTGATAATCCCGAGAATGCATACGAGTATCCAGACTATCAGCCCCACTATCCACGCGGCGACCGTGAGGATGGTGCTCGTGAACATCCCCCAAAGGGTCCCGCCCGTGAGCGTCATCAGCTTGTCCCAGAGGAACTGGATGTTCCCCGAGTATGCTGTGTACGGGTTGCCCGGACCGGCGATTATCGCCATGTCCAAGTAGTTTATCACAGCTGCAACGTTGTTGTAGATCAGCGGGAAGAGTATGATGAAGAAGATTGCCAGAAACGTGTTGAGCAGAGGCTTCGCGTCGCCGTCATCGCCCTTTCCGCCGAGCGAGCCGTTCACCAGCTGCACGAGGAACCCAATCCCGGCCAGGATTATGGCGACCACAAGCACGAAGTTGTAGAAGCCTTCTAGCGGGAGCTGACAGGGTGCCGTCGACGGGGGGCAGTGAACCGTTACCCCCAAGGACGTGGCGTTGAAGAGCGGCAGCTCGACGGCCATGGGGAACATGTTATTCGTTGGCGTTGAGGATGCAGAGGTGGAAGCTGTCCCGAGCAGGAGCGAGCCAGGCGCGTAGGCCTTCCCGTTGTTAGTGTAGGCTTGGGCATTCGTGGCAGTTATGCTCACCGTTGCCCCGTATGGTTCGTCGCAATCAGCGGCACCCAGATGCGTTGCGCTCGAGGAGAAGTTGTCCTTTGCGCTCGAAGGGTATCGGAGAGGATTGCTGCTGAAATCGCTGGGATTCAGGGTGCTCGAGAAGTTCCAAGGCTGACCAAGTCGACCGGTAACGAGCCAAACGACCGTGCCGTTGAGCTGGATCTCGCCGCTGAAGGAGCCCCCTGAGACGATCACCTGTCCGCCTCCGGCTAAGGTTGTAAGAGGAGCAGATCTCGAACCCCCCGCCGAAACGCAGCTTGTCGCCCTGAATCCCATGACCGAAAGAGTAAGAGGTGAGCTCAGCTTCTCCGGCGTTGCAAACACGGGGGTGACGATGGTGCCGATAAGGGAAAGAACCACCAGCAGTCTTGCAGCTCTCCTGTAGTATGCTGCTGTGAACCTCACGGCTCGGCTGAAGCCCAATACTACAGCAGAATTTCGTTTTTGTTAAAAGGCGAAGGAAGCGCGTCTTTGAGCTCTCGTCTTATTGATCGAATTGCTAACTTCTGGTGGATATTCGTGCCGTTCAATCCTCTGCCGACTCCAGGAAAGCGCCGACTATCCTGTAGGCCTGGATGAGGATTACGATGAAGACTATGGTGAGGAGCATGGCGTTGAAGAGGTTGACGACTCCGGTCGGAAGCGACGGGTCGTACGCGAGGTTGCCTGCCCCCGTTCCCGTCGCCGTGTCGCCGCAGCCGGCGTTATGCTGCCAGATGTACGAAGCGCCTCCGCTGGTCGAACACGCAGCAGCGATCCCATACACAATGGGAGGCGCGCTCGAGTTGCCAAAAGACACTGCGGCTGTGTAGATCAGGAAAGATATGAGCAGAGGTGTGAGCAGCACGATGACGAGGATCGTGATGTTCCTGCGCAGATGCTGTGTCGCGGAGGCTCTTCTCTCGCTCATTCCCTACTCACCCTCGTTATGACGATGCTGTTGCCGTCCCACTGAACGTTCACCCTTTGTCCTCTGTCAACTCCGATTTCCCTGAACTGTTTGGTGAGCGCTATCACGAAGCAGTTCGCAGAGCCGGTGACCTTCCTGACAATGTTCTGCTTTTGCATCGTTTGATTAGCTCTGGTGTCCTTTTAACACACCAAAGCGTCTGTTTTAACGACCAGCGAGTTCCATGCGCGAATGTCGGAGAACCTTTGGTGGCCTGATGAACACTGGTGGGAGAGGAAGGTTCTCGCACTGGGCTTCGTGACCCTCTCTCCCCTTCAGTTCTTCACGCTGTTGGTCTGGGCAGCTGTCTCCCTGCTAATCTCTCTCCCGTTCGGCTTCCCCGTCGCAGGTGTAAGCTTCGGCGGGAGGGCACTTACTTTCCTCATCCTTCTGATGGCTGGCTGGCTAATCAC
>JACPTA010000175.1 GCA_016193005.1 Nitrososphaerota archaeon
CATCTGAGAGTGTTTCAGCCTGTGAGAAGCACAAGAGTCTAGCAAGAGGGCATAAGAGATGAAGCAATCTCTAGACCATAGCAGGACAGGATTCTGATAGCCCTCGGGGTTTGAGGATCATTTGAGATGCGTCTCATATACCGATGAAGCCTTGCATCACCCGACAAGTTATCGGGACCGTTGGGTTTCGCATCTAATGGCAAGAGAGGGCCGAGGAAGAGATGTGAGCCTGTATGTGCGGGTTGAGGTTCTCAAGAACTTGTTGAAATAATCAGATTCCAAGAGCTGACCTGAGACCCTTGTACCTGTTCCGTATAGTAACCTCTGTTACTCCGGCTGCTTCGGCAACGTCTCTCTGCGTTATGTTCTCACCTTCGAGTGTGCATGCCACGTAGAGCGCTGATGCCGCGAGTCCCATCGGGTCCTTGCCAGCTGAAATTCTCGCCTCCCCGGCCTTGGACAATATCTGGAGCGCCCTCCTCTGCGTCTTCTCGCTCACTTTTGCCCTGGATGCTATCTTCGTCATGCACCTTGCAGGATCAACTACGGGCATCTTGAGGTCCATCTCCTTGACCAATAGCCTGTATGACCTCGCTATGTCCTTCTTCTTGATGTTGGTGGCCGCGGCCACGTCCTTGAGGGTCCTTGGGATCTCTCTATCCCTGCAGGCAGCGTAGAGCGATGCGGCTACGATCCCGGTTATGGACCTCCCTCTTACCATACTCCTCTCCAGGGCCTTTCTGTAAATGTAGGCTGCCCTCTCCGTCACCGCCTCGGAGACTGAAAGTTTCTCGGATAATCTGCGAAGTTCACCGAATGCCTGCCTGAGGTTTCTGTCGGCTGATTCGTGCACTTGACTCCGTCTATCCCACGTCCTAATTCTTTCGAGGCTGGACTTCATCGGTCCGGACAGTGACTTGCCTGCCGCATCCCTGTTCTCTGCGCCCACCATCGTGGCCAGACCCATGTCGTGTATTGCTACAGAGGTAGGAGGGCCCGCTCTGCTCCTATCGTCCTTCTCTTCGTTAGAGAATGATCTCCATTCAGGGCCCGTCTCAACTGTTTTCTCCTTGACCACGAAACCGCAATTGCTGCAATAGACCTCTCCGCGAGGGGCATCGTTCATCATAGAACGCTTCCCGCAACGAGGACATCTATCGATGGCCCTCTCGAATTTCACCAGTCTTGAATGATCTTCCCTAAATGCGTGTGATATTTTGAATCGCGTATCTGAAATATTTCTATTCCAATGACAAAACTACCGACGTTGTATATTAGGCCTTCGGAACGGATCAAGCCGTGCCGTTCTTCCTTCCACATCCGTCATGGAGATAGCTGCAGGGGGAGGTTTCAATGGAGTGATTGTTAGCATCGGAGGAACCCCCTTCTCATTACACTGACCCGTTAAGTCTCATTCCCAGCGCCGTAACATACTATATATGCCGTCGAATTTTCATGCCCCTTCAGTGCCCCAAACTAAGGCAATAGTAAGCATCGAGAACGTTGTCGCTTCCGCCTCGATAAATCAGAGGGTCGACCTGAACCTGATAACCAAGAACTTTGTCGACGTCGAGTATCATCCCGACCAATTCCCTGGACTGGTCTTCAGACTGAAGAGCCCAAAGACGGCTACCCTGATATTCAGCTCGGGGAAGATGGTCTGTACGGGTGCAAAATCGGAAGAGCAGTCAAGGAAGGCCGTGCAAGAGGTTGTCAGGAGGTTGAAGAAGGGGGGTATCCCCATCAAGAACGAGGCAGAGATAGTGATACAGAACATTGTGGGGACGGCTAACCTTGGTGGGAAGATTGACCTAGAGGAAGCGGCTAGACAGTTACCAAAATCGATGTACGAGCCTGAGCAGTTCCCCGGTTTGATCCACAGGATGCCAGACCCCAAGACCGTGATACTTCTCTTCTCCTCTGGTAAGCTCGTCTGCACTGGAGCGAAGAGGGAGGGCGAAGTCTTCAGGGCCGTGAACAACCTGCACGTGATGCTAGAGCAAAAAGAGCTCATGGTCTACTGACCCTTCCTGCGACCAACCTGAGTGATGATGGCCTTCCTCTATTTGACAACAATCGTATACTTCGAGTAGAGAGACTCGGCAAATTACTAGAATGTCAGTCAGCGAGTGAAGCTGTGAAGGGGAATCCGAAGGCTTGGGTAATCCTTAGAGTCGATGCAAGCAACTACAACAAACCTACGCCACCACAAACATCTTACTGCCTTACCTGTAGTAAGGCACCGCGACCTTCTCCATCGGGTTGCTCTCCCTGGAGGACCTCACTTTCTTCGCAGCCTCCTGGAAGTGCTCGTAGGTTACAATCGCTTCATCCAGGTGCTTCTTCGTGTCCTCTGGCCTCGGATACTTCGCGATGTAGGCTTGAAGAACTATAGAAACTGCCGTGTTCACCAGCGCGGCCAAGTCCGCCCCGTTGAATCCCTCGGTCATCTGAACGAGACGTTCAACGTCCACCTCCTTTGAGATTGGCTTTCCCTTCATGTGTATCTCGAGGGTCTGTTTCCTCGCGTCCTTGTCTGGGAGAGGTGTCATGATTATCTTGTCGAAACGTCCTGGCCTCAACAGTGCCGTGTCTAC
>JACPTA010000176.1:0-4854 GCA_016193005.1 Nitrososphaerota archaeon
GGTTACTATGCAGCGGTCGCCGTCAGACAAGAGACAGGTTTTTCCGTTGTCTTCCTGCTCCTGCGCCAAGCCAACGCGGATTGCTCTGGTCGATGAAGGTGCAAAAAATTTCGTCTCGGGCAGTAGCTTCCCAGGATAGAGACGAGAAATTAGGCAGCGGCAGGCTCCACGTGCGCAACCACCCGTGATGCTCCAATTTGACTCAGGAGTAGGTTCTGGACGTCAGTAGCAATGCGGTGAGCATCCTCCAGCGTCCTTTCGTTGTCGATGCCCGTCGCCACGGTGATTGTCAAGGTGACATGCTGCTCTCCTTTTATGGTGATTATTGCTATGTCCCTGCAATCTCTCACGTTTTCGACGGAGAGAGCGAGCTTCCTGATCTTCTCGACCTGCACCTCGTCGGGAATTTGTTCGGCACCTATCGCAACCCGTTCGTCAGTTTCGACCTCCTGATGAGTCGTGACTTTTTGGATCTCAGGAATTTCATCTATCAATTTCTTCTCAAAGCTATCTATGATCTCGTGAGCAGTTCTCAGGTCAAGTTTCTCATCCATCTGCACGTCCAGATAAACATGAAGCTTGCCCTTCTCCATATCTGGTCCTCTCGACAGGTAGATGGAGTGTACGTTCTTGATGCCCTCCGCCCCCGCTGCAATCAGTCTGATCTTGTCGGTCACGGTCTCCCTCCTCGACTCCACTGCTTCCACATGGACCAAGATGTCAGAGTTGGGAAGCATTCGCCTCAGCCTCTCCTCAACGAGGGTGGCTACATCGTGGGCCCGCTCATTCGTGTAAGTCCGTGGCACTTCGATACGCAGGTCTACGAAAGTTTGAGGGCCAACCTTCCTCACCCGAACGTTGCCGACCCTGCTAACACCTGCCAGGCCTGAGACAGATTCCTTCACCTGACCGAGGACCCCCTTTGGTGCCTTGTCAAGGAGAACATCTAGCGTCCTCCTACCGAGTCCCAGCGAAGTGTAGACCATTGCTGCTGAGGCTAGAATCGCAGCGTATGCGTCGGCATTGGGAACTCCCAAGAATACAACCCCGATCAGGCCGAAGAGCACGACTCCCGATGTTATCATGTCTGCCCTGAAGTGGAGCGAGTCAGCTTCCAAGGCCTGGCTTCCATATTCTTGTGAGACCCTGTAGAGCGCTCTGGACCTTCCAAGGTCGACGACTATCGAGACAAAGATGATAAGAAACGCGAACACATTAATCTCAAGGCGGGCCGGCTGGATGAAAATGCGCATCACGCCTTCGTACAATATACCTGCCGCAACAGCGAAGAGGAGGAGTATCTCGACAAGGCTAGTCAGACTCTCGAATTTGAAGTAGCCATAGGGGTGTTCAAGGTCGGGTGTTCTCATTGACATCCTCACTGCGTACAAGGTCATTGCGGCGGCGATTATGTCCAGTCCCGAGTGGAGCGCCTCTGAAAGGATGCCAAGGCTGTTCGTGGCAAGGCCGACGAGGAGTTTGAAGAAGGTAAGAAATATGGAGGCCAGTATGGAAGAGATTGCTACTCTTGACTTGATGTCTTGAGGGACCAGACTTCTCAAGGATTCACCTTGATTGTAAGCGCACCAGAGTATCGGCGTAGGCGTATAAACGTGAATGTGTCATGCGGCTACTATCGTTCCAAAGGAGGATGCCGAAGGAGTTGAACGCCGTATCCCAGTCGCGATTCACGGGAGATCTTTCCGCATCGCGACTTCGTGCTTTCTGAAACCCAGTCTCTCGTAGAACTTTGTGAGGTCCTTGCTGCAATCTAGTATGACCTTGTAGCACCCGAATTCTTGTGCAGTCTCCAAAGCCTTGTTGATGAGGGCGCTCCCGACTCCTCCCCCCTCGTTGCCCTTTCGTACGGAAACATCCTCTATGTGTCCGACTAGTCCTCCGTCATGGATGAATTTCTGTTCGATGATCAGTGTCGTGGTCCCAACGACTTTCCCGCTTTCGTTGAGCGCTACGAAGATCTTGTGGAATGGATTGAGCTTTATCTTGAGCAGGAGACTTTTCGCATCTTCAGGTCTTAAACCTCTAAGATGACTCAGGTTGGATAGCGCCTCAAGGAAACCATTGTTCAGGTCACCCAGAACGATCTCTCTAATTCTGTACGACCGTCTCTTGCTCCTGTGCTTTGTCAATCCCCGAGGCAAGCTTGGGTCGGTGGTCTCAAGACCCATGTGACGTCCTCCTACGACTGAAGTCCTAGGCTTCCCGCTTCAACGCCTTGGCTTGCCATTCCCCGTAGAGATGGCAGAGGCCTCGGCTCAGCGGGTGACAACCCTCCGTCCGAGGGCGGGCATCTTGCGTAGAGGATGCCAAGCCTCTTGATTAGAAGGGCAGAATTGAGGTCTCTGGATATTTTAACACCGCAGTTGGGGCAGACGTGCTCTCTATCCTCAAGGCCTTTTGGAACCCATGTTAGACAATTGTAGCAGAACTGGGTCGTGCCCCAAGGGTCCACGAAGATTGTGTGCTTTCCGAGTATCTCTGCCTTGAAGACAGCTTTTCTGGCGAACTTTCCCCAAGACACATCTGAGATTGACTTTGCAAGGCTGTGGTTGCCAAGTATTCCTTGGATGTTCAGCTTCTCCAAGACGAGGGCATCGTTCTCCCTGAATAGTTTCGAGACGAGCTTGTTCTGGAAGTCCTCTCTCTGTCTCTTCACGTGTAGATGAACTCTCGCGAGGGAAAAGCACCTTTGTCTCCAGCGCTTCGAACCCTTCTTCTTATGGGCCAGCCTCCTCTGGAGCGCCTTGATCTTCTCTTCGGACCGGCGAAGGTACTCGGGATACTCAATGGACTCTGCGTTGTCGAGTGCCGCGAACTTCTCCAAGCCAAGGTCTGCTGCCCTTACTCTCTGATTTGGAATCTCCTCGATCCCTTGCTTGACCGGAGTTTCTCTCTCGGTGATGAAGATTGCGTACCATTCCCCTGCCTCGTACTTGATTGTGAGCCTCTTGAGCCTGCCTAGACACGGCCTGTGGACGAACATCCTGATGTAGCCTACTCCAGACAGGTAGAGCCCCCGCTGTGGGTTGATCTTGAAGCCAGACTGAGGGTAGGTGAAAGAAAGGTATTTCCTTGGCTGCTTGTTCTTCGGAAACCTTCCCCTCCCCTCGAAGAAATTCACGAATGCCGAGTGGAGCCTGTCGGCTACGTTCTGGACTACTTGGCTGTGTATCAACTGGAGTTCTGCGCTCCGCTTCCTCTGCTCCAGCGCCGTTGCCCTGAGGTCTGTCCGTGTCAGTGAGATTCCGCGTTGCCTGTACTCTTCTATCTTCCTAGCCCTCAGTCCGTCGTAGAGGCTGCACAGCGAGAGCAGGCTGCGTTTGAGCCGCATCTCCTGCTCGTCCTTCGGGTAGAGTCGGTACTTGAAGGCTGAGAGCATCTTCAGCAGCTAAGAGTGAGTGGCCTCGCATATTTAACGACCACCCGCTCGCCTTCATCCCACTCGTGAACGGTGTGGGTTCTCTCGCTCGCCAGTGATAACGCTCCGTCTCTGATGAAGATTCTGGTTGCTCGGACACTCGATGCACGGGCCAGATGGAACAATCATCCATCGAATTTATAGCTAATCGTGCAATTAGTGGAGGGCAGTGTCAACGACAATCGGGAAGAAAGTCTTGGTCTCGGTCGGCCTCGTGGTGTTCGCCACCGGGCTATACATGGCGACCTTTGGGATCACATATGCCGGTTCCGGCTTGACTTTCCTCGGCGCCCTGGTTAGCATCTTTGGTTTGATGCAGCAAGGGAAGGAGGCGATTGGTCAGCTTGGCGTAAGAATCAATTCTGTCAAGTCCTCAGACAAGAAGTGATCCGCGGTTGTCAGCTATCTGTGCACCTGGATTGTAGAGCACAAGGGTTCCCATCAATCCTCCCCTGACGGGTATCCGGAGCGATTCTGTTCCATCTTTGCCGTTTTCCATATCAAATAGTTCAATATCCATTGAAGAATCACGAAAATTCTCAATTAGAAACCTTGTTCACTTCTCTTGGTCTATTACCGTGGAATCGCGGATTTGGCATTATGGCGACGGTTGGAGGACAAGAGAGGAAGTTGGGAAGGCAAAGGTTTCGACAAAAACAGTGATTGAGTATTGCCGGGAGCTGAATTGTACACACCAATTTCGAGAGCTAAGAAGACTGCAAGAACGCGTGAACAGCGACACGCGCCTTATTGAGGGAGACAGGGGAAGGCTCCGGAACGAAATCGACAGAATGTGGTACTTGCTTGCATCCGACGGTAAAGTTCGAGAGAAATCACGAATTTAGACTGCCCGCAATTTCGGGGTGAGGGTCGGTTAGAGCCCGACACTGATTGTAGGGGGCACAAGCGCACAACATTTTTCAACTCAATCTCGAGAACGCTCAACCGTGGCGCGGTAGCTCAGCCTGGTAGAGCAGCAGGCTGTTAACCAAGCTGGCGGTCACCTGTAGGTGGTATCCCACCGGGGACTGGTCGTCCGTTCGAGTCGGACCCGCGCCGCTCACATCAAATTGCGTATGTCTATAGGCTCCTTAGAAATCAAAGTGGCGCTGAATAGTCAGATTCGAATACCGAATCATTCTGTCCAGCCGCCGAATATGGTAGGGATATGAATGCTGATGCTAGCATGGTAAACTTATCCTTTGAATGAGAAACAGAGTTAGACATTACAGAGGATACCGTAGCGGCAGGCTGGAATGACGTTGTGTTTCCATGGTACTGCGTTGAGCGAATTGAGAACGAATGCTGACGGAATTCTTGGATGGGCATGCCCGGATTTGAACCGGGGACCGCTACCGCCAGCCTTCCCTGGTACCGGTGTCTCACGCAACGTGATATGAGCCGGTCGCTCTGAC
>JACPTA010000176.1:4864-8171 GCA_016193005.1 Nitrososphaerota archaeon
TCCGACTCAGATTGTGCCACTAGATAAGTCTGGCAACTCGGCAATCATGAAGTTCCCGCAAGTTTAGCCATTCAAGATCTTCGCCACCTTCTCCCCGCCCGCGACTCTGGCTGTAGCCAGTTACCATCGAGATTCCTAACGTGGGCCAGCATCCACCGCCCCTCACGGAAATGTTTGATGGCCCCTCTTGCTTGGCCGATGTACGAAGAATTGGCTTGCGGACGTTTTCGCTTCCCTATTTGAGAGCGATCTGGAAGATCGCTCTAGCATGGCCTTGGCAGACGCTGTGCAATACCCTGCCCGTACAAGGAGTTACGGCTTCGAAAGTGCATCCCGACCGAGACCAGTTCACAGTAGCATGCGCCTGCATCTTGCTCATCTCCCCCTCTCGCGGGTAGGACGGTCCATACTCTCCATGTCCTCTATCTTGTCACTCCGGTTCTGTTCAGTAGCTGGGTTGGCTTCGGCCGAACGCCTCCACTCGTTAAGTAACTCATCGTACTCCTTCAGGACGCCTTTGATGAAACCGGGATGAACCCTCAAAGCCGTGACTATACCGAACGGCTCGCTCCCTTTCTTCCACATCTCAAGTATTCGTGCCGCCAGCTCGCCCTCTGACGTAAGTGGTGCGTTAGTGATGGAGGGGTCAACGAGCCTTTGAGCGTGAGCCTGACGTATGTGACCCCCTAGCCGCCTGCCTTCGTTGAAGCTTTTTCCACAATGCCTGCAGGTATAGTTAGCTAGCTCAGCTGGTGCCATACTCGTGGCAGCTAAGCTAGCTTAGCTGGGTGTTAAGGCTTTTGGTTTAAATATAACGACAGCGATGTCAAATTCTAATCAAATCGGGAACGATTTGGAGAGTCATGCATAACTAACCAACTCCCCAAATCTTTGCAGGGACAGCTGGCTCGATGCCTTCCCCCGAAGTTCGAACTAACCAGTCACTAATTGAGTTTGTCAACGGTACGGAATCTTTTGGAGCAACTGCCCCTCAGACGACGGTCTCGCGAAAGGTTAGTCCTCAATATTTGGAGAGCGGAAGCCTTGGAAGGGGTTCGTCTCAGACGGATTCCGCAAATCTAGGCAGAGCTCACCCGCCCTATACTTATTCGAGTAATTTCGGGCGAGATGAGCACTCGAATTGTGGACCGGGGGGTTTCTAACCTTCCCACTGTGTACTTTATGAATTTCTTTGAATGTCTCTACGGATGCCCGACCGCCAGGGCAAATGGGGTTCAGCAGTACCTAAAGCGAAATCTGCCAAAGTTTAGGCGATGAGGAGCTATCAAAGCCTCGAAAGAACTCGATTAGGCGCTAATGAGCAGATTTAATACAAGCAATCCGCGTCATCCGAGACGGTTGCGATGGTTAACTGTGCAAAATGCGGAAAAGAAATTCCTGCGGGGCAAGAAGTAAAGAAGGGATTCCTAATGAAGAAAAGTTATCACAAGGATTGCGCACCCAAGTAGAGTCCGCTGTCAAGTCCTAGTACATAGATGGAAGTAAGAACTCGACAGATTGGTTTGGCAGATTCCAGACCAACGTCCGTTGAGGAAACAAGTCAAAGACGCGAGACCAGATTGTGGCGTACGAACATGCCGGACGAGCCAATCGTAGCAGTCACCAGGCTTCCTGCTCACATACGACTAAAACAGCGGCGTACCCTTCACACCAAACTTATAATGAGAAGCAGGGAGTGAAGCAAAATCATGAAAGCGGTACACTTGGCCTCCGTTTGGCTCAAGAAAATCAAAGGCATCAAAACCCGCATTAGATGGATCTTCTACGCGTTAATGGTGCTTTTTGCGCTGAACGCTTTAGGACTCTTCCAGACCCTGCTCGGACTCGGATCGAGCGGAATAGCGTTCACCTTCGAGCTGAGCTTAGCTCTCGTGTTCGGCTTGTTCCTATACCTATCGTTCGAATCCAAAAAACTCGCCGAGAGGCTGGAGGGACGTGTGACCGTTGCGACCGTTGGGCTTCAAGCCAACATCCAGAGCCTGAAGAAGACGATTGAGGAAAAGGTGTCTGAGATGGGGGGAAGGATAAGCGGGCTGGAAGGAACGGTGTCCAAGATTGGGGGAGGTGTAGCTAGCGTGGAGCGGACTCTATCGAAGATAGTGGAAACAGAGTCTGAAATCGGGGGAAGGGTAGGAGGGCTCGAAGGAATGGTATCCACTATTGGGGGAGGTGTGTCTGACACCGAACGGAAACTGTCCAAGATTGAGGAGAAAGCGTCTGAGACGGCGGGAATGATAGGCCGGCTGGAAGGAATGGTAACCAAGATAGACAAGACGCAGGGAAGGATGCCCAACATCGAGAAAGGTCTGGTCAGGATTGAGGGAAGGGTGTCGAGAATTGCCAAGACGCAGGGAAGGCTATCAAAGATCGAGCGGGGTGTAACCAATATTGAGGGAAGGGTGTCCAAGATCGCGAAGATGCAAGGAAGGAGTTCTACGACAAAACGCCGGCGAAGAGCTCGGATACCCAAGAGAAGAGAAACCCAACAAGTCAGCTCAGCAGATATTTCAAGAGCAGAGGGAGGAGCTCAGGAAGCAACATCGCAGTGAGGGATTTCTAACCTTCTCCCCCCTATTTCCCGAATCTCTTTGAATGTATATACGGATGCCCAAGGCCCGATACGTGATTTGAACCAGACGCTTGTAGCTGTCGCCCCTCTTCTCGTTCTCGTACTTGTTCCCCGTATTCTGGATGCGGATCTTCTTCGTAACAACGGTATCGTTGAACGAGAGCCACGACTTCAGAGCTTTGATGTACGATTCGATGAGCGAACCAGCGTTGTCCCTGGCTTCCAGCATGGATACGACATCGATGAGGAAGGTCGTGACCTCCTTCTGGTTCTTCCTGGCCAGGTCGGCTGGGGTGGTGCCGTACTCCTTGCAGATGTTTCCTATACGCCTGAAGCAAACTGCTGCGTAGGTCTGAGAGCCTCTCTGGGCGTTCTCGAACCACCGGCGAAAGGTCTCATCCTCGTGCAGCAGGTGGACGTACGGCGATCTCTTCGGGAGCACGCCATGTTGATTCCTTACGGAATATAACGTCTGGGTCCAGACGCGGGGAAGTGTGGACCGGGGGGGACTCGAACCCCCGACCTCTCCCAGTTTGGGTCTCCGTGCCAAGGGACTGGACGACTGGCTGTATCCTACCAAACTAGACGACCGGCCCGTTGAGCCGCCTCAGTCGCGTGAGCATTTTAAGGCTTATTTGCGACGGAGCAGCGGGTCGCTGCGTGTCCGTTCCCATCGAGAACTTCAAGAGTCTTGAGATGAGAGTAGGAAAGATTCTA
>JACPTA010000177.1 GCA_016193005.1 Nitrososphaerota archaeon
AAAGGTCCGAGAACTCGAAGAACAGATTCGAGGAATGGTAAGCAAGACGGAATACGCTTCGGTCGAGAGGAGGTGCGAAGAGCTTTCGGGCCGATTGACCACCATGGTGGCCGTCTCAGAATACTCCTCCCTGAAACAAAGATTTGAAGAACTTTCGCGCCAGTTCAATAACACGGTCCCAGCATCGGAATACTCCTCTATCAAGCAGAGATGCGAAGAACTGGAGAGCACCGTCTCGTCAATGGTTCCCAAGGAACAATTGAGTTCTGCAGAGGCAACAGTAAGAGAGCTTGAGGCAAGGCTCGCGCAGCACGTTCCACAGAATGTCTACGACGAACTTGTTTCCAAGATCGTCTCGCTTGCCGAAGATGTTACGGGAGGTGCACTTACGGCGGAAGGAGCAGAGGCGGCAGCCCAGGCAGAGGCAGGCGAAGGAGCACCCATAGGCCCAGCTGAGCAGGTCACTGAAGAATCTCAAGAGGCCCCCCAGCAGAGAGCGATTCCAGAAACTGTCGAGATTGTTGCAACAGCCAGTGGTTCGGCTGAGAACGTCCAGACCACCGACGAGAACAGCGTACCAGAGATCAGGGAGATTCAGTCGCAGCTCGCGGAGATAACTTCGCAGGCAAAAGAGGTGGCGCAGGTGAACACCGAACCAAGCTCGGGCGAAGCAACCCCAGCTGGATCATCGAATGAGAATGTCGTCGTCGCAACTGTGCCCGAAGCCTCAAAGACGACTGTCGGGCAGACGGTCGGTTAGGACACAACCCCACACATTGTGACGAATACTTCATAGCGTTTCTTTCGGAAATGCTTGAAGAACTGGATGGTAAGTCTTGAGCTTGTTGAAAGTCGGCGGCAGGATTCTAAAGGTATTCGGGGAACAAGGATTGCCCTCAGAAGACCTTTCACGAAAGGGATTCCGGCTGGTTAATGGCGTGTGGGTCTCGGATGCTCTGCTATTCTACCTTGCAAGAAATGAACTTCGGAAAGGGGTTGAGCATCCGCTTGCAGCCAAGTAAGATCAAGCAGATGAATGACTACTTGCGAGACGACGAATATCTCGCAGTGACCTGTTTCGGAAGAAGCGCATAAAGATCCGGATGATCGGTCTTCAATTTGTTTAGCGTGGGAGGTAGAAGGCCGTTCCTGCTTACACGCTTGATCTGATAACGTATGAAACGATTCATCTGTGGAGCGTTCAAGTAGCTCGATACAGCTTCATAAGCTGCCTCCTCGGAGTAACCCTTGATACTAACGAAGTAAGGCGCGAGTATTAACCACGCCGTTCTGTGTCTTCCATCTGTGATTTGATGCTTTAGGAGCTCTTCGACGTACGCATATCCGGCTAGCTGTCTTGGTGGAGGGCGCGGGACGAATGGCTGAATATCGGTGACGAGATGTCTCACGTAGGGAGGAACCGGTCGAGTTCTCACAGCCTTCATGCCCGAGATCATGAGGACGTTGGCAAGCGAGGCGAATAGGTCCTGAATCATGTTCTGTTCAAAGTAGACGTTACCGGATTGGAGGGGTAAATTGGCCAACCTCCATCTTCCCTCGTCCATCAAGTCATACTTGGTGGCGGCCATCAGGTAATCTTCCATTGGACAATAAAACAGGTAACGAGAATCTCGATTCGGGGATTTCCGTACCGGGAGACCGATTGATTGCGAGATGATAGATAGCATCGTCTCTGGCCTCTCTCGTAAGAAACAAATCTTCGCCCTCTGCGCTTCGACCTTGGCAAGACTCGTGGCGAGGATCGGCTCTTTCGACGCTGCTAGTACAGCTACGAAGAAGCTGTAGAATTCAACAACATCCTCCTGCACCGAAGTATCTCCTGTCCGACGAGCGTAGGGAAGGTATTGGAGGGTTACTCTTACTTGGTGCATATCGATATCTGGGTTCTTTGCTGCGCGTATCAGCCTGTACTTCGCCTGCTCAATGATTTGCTCTCGCGGCAGCAACGAGTCTTCAAGAGGGGTCTTCGCAAGCTGTTCCCTGGCCTCTGGCAAGAATGGATAACTGACCAACTTTTCATCTATGATCAGAGTTATCCACCCTAGTGATAGTAATTATTCCAGGTCAGAAAAATCACCAGATACGCTTCTACTAACCGAACTTCTCCGATGAACAATGTTCCTTGACCTGCACTATCGGCCTTTGTTTAAGCGTGTTCTCTTCTACCCCCTCTTCGCAGTCGAGACCAGCGTGAGTACGTCCCTATCTCTGAGCACGTAGTCGGTGGGAAGGTGCAAGCCCGTCCTCTTGTCTACAGCGTACAGTAGCCCTTTCGCTAGGTCGCTGTGAATTTGGCCAGCTAAATCCTCGACTGTTGAGCCACTCGGCAGAAGGTAGACGTCGGGCAGTACATTACCATGCTTATCCATTAGCCTATCGATATCGAATACCGGATAAATCGAATTCATCCGCAGCAACTTGAAGACGGTCGAACTCACCGCAAACTGCACTCCTGTTCTCAGGTATTCGCCGAAAACCTTCCTC
>JACPTA010000171.1 GCA_016193005.1 Nitrososphaerota archaeon
GCAGCCTACCTACCGCTCGGATTGGGAACCGTCTCGAGCTGGGTCATGACAGTTTTCATCGGGGCGTTGCTTATACCGATGGGATACGCCGTCTACATGTCGGGGAGGAGGGAGATTTGGTAGCTGTCCAGAAGAGCGGGACTTTCCAGTTTCTCGTCGGCAAGGTAAACGAAGTTCTGCAGGACGCGATAGGGGCCCCGATCCGTTACCTCGCGAACTGGGGGAGGCTATACAGCCTCTGGCCGGTGCACCTTGAAACTGCCTGCTGCTCGGTCGAGGTCGGCGCGGCAGCTGGCTCCAGGTTCGACATGGAGAGGTTTGGTGCCCTCGAAGCATTCGGTTCGCTGCGGCAGTGCGACCTCCTCATAGTGATGGGAACGGTGACGAGGAAGCTCGCTCCCAGGCTCAAGCTGATCTACGACCAGATGGCTGAGCCCAAGTGGGTGATAGCCATGGGTGCCTGTGCAATCACCGGGGGACTCTACTTTGATTCATACAATGTCCTTAGAGGGATAGACGACATCATACCTGTCGACGTTTTTGTGCCGGGGTGCCCCCCAAGGGCAGAGGCTCTTCTTCAAGGCCTCGTACTCCTTCAAGAGAAGATACGAAAGTCTCAGAGCCTGCGGGGTGTGTAGGCCCGTTTGGCGACGACAGGGCAACCGCAGCCCCAACCCGCTCCTCAGGCCGCTCCCGCAACGGCTCCACCGCCCACGAGAGCGACAGAACTCTCGAACCGGGTCAAAGAGAGGTTCCCGGATATCGTCGTCGACTCCATGAAGGAGAAGAGACTGAAGATCACCACCAGTTCGCAGAAGATGAGAGACGTCGCCCTCTTCGTGAGAGACGCTCTGATATTTGACCACATTAGCTGTGTCTCGGGGACCGATTACATCGGGAAGAACGAGATCGAGATAATTTACTTCGTGGGCAACCTCTCGCAACCAGAGTTGAAGGACTTCGTCATCGCTATCGCGGAGAGACCGAAGCGCGACAACCCAGTCGTCCAGTCACTCGTCGACGTTTGGCCGGGGGTCGAGTACCACGAGCGGGAGACGTACGAGATGCTCGGAGTGAATTTCCAGGGTCACCCGGAGCTGAAGCACCTTCTCCTCCCGGAGGACTGGAGCGACCTGCCACCTCTTCGCAAGGACTACAACTCTCCTGGAAGATGAGATCATGGCAGTAGAGACAGAGTACGTCCCGGACGCGGACAAGATAATGAACGTCTCCCTAGGCCCGCAGCACCCCGGGTCCGGGCACTTTCGGATCAAGCTCTGGCTCGACGGGGACTACGTCGTCAGGGCCGAGCCGGACCCGGGCTACGTCCACAGGGGCGAGGAGAAGATGGCAGAGTACAGGAACTACATCCAGAACGTTCCTCACCTTGAGAGGCCGGTGATACTCGACAGCTGTGGAATTCTCTTTCCATATGCGCTAGGGGTTGACGAACTGATGGGGAACAAAGTGCCTCCTCGAGGCCAGTACCTGAGTGTGATCATGGCGGAGCTGAACAGGATAATCTCACACATGTACTTCCTGGGAATCTACGGAGTCTTCATGGGGCACACGACGATGATCACTTGGGCCATGGGAGACAGGGAGATGTTCATCGACATCGCCGAGAGAATCGGAGGCGCGAGGGTCACCTTCGCCTACATAATCCCAGGCGGAGTCAGGAACGACATGCCCGACGGGCTCAAGGAAAGAGCCCTCAAGACCTGCGACTGGTTCGACAAGCGAATCCAAGAGTACGAGAAGATCTTCCTTTACAATCCTCTCTTCGAAGGGAGGACGAGGAAGGTCGGCATATTGAGCAGGGATGACGCGATAAGGCTCGGAACCACCGGAACAGTTCTCAGAGCTTCTGGCGTGAACAGCGACATCAGGAAAGACGAGCCCTACAGCGTGTATCAAGATTTTGACTTCAACGTGCCAGTCTCCAACGACGGAGACTCTTGGGCGAGGCTCTGGGTAGCAATAGAGGAGATGAAAGAATCGCTCAAGATTCTGAGGCAGGCGTTCACCAAGATTCCCGACGGGCCGGTAAGGCTGAAGCTCGGCCCACAGCCGAGAGTACCTGCCGGAGAGGTGTACACACGTACCGAAGCGGCGAGGGGCGAGATGAGCTACCACATCGTGAGCGACGGCACTCCAAGGCCGTACAGGCTCAAGATAGGAGTCCCGAGCTTCAAGAACATGAGGGTGCTGCCCCACCTTCTCAAAGGATGCCACATCGCATATTCCGCCAATCTATTGGAGTTTGAATTTTTGGCCGGTCGAATCGGATAGGTAGACCATTAGTTGAAGCACCAGTCGCCATCGCCGCTAATGCTTTAGACGGTAAACGCGTTCCGCATCCCTGACAAAATTCTTCCTGTCGTTCTCTATCTTTGATAGCAGTTGTGACCATTCCTGGGTGATAGCGTCACGTTCGATGGTTGTCAGGCGATGATACATTTTCTCCACAATATTGAATTTCGCTCTTTTCTCTGGATGCTTGACAGGGACTATCTCGATGAAGCGCCTTACTTCTTCACGACGCCAGATTCGAAGATGCCAAACATTATTTCCCTCACCGAGCTGAGACGGTCCCCCCAGCACGATTTTGGCGGAGAAACTATTACGATTCAGAAGATTTCTGATGCTTTCCAACATCTCTTTGTCGGTGTTTGCAATCGCAATTTCGAACCATGAATGGCTGTTCATATAGATGCTGCCTTCGGAATCGAAAATCCCAGCCAAATAGTGCAGGTATGTACCAAAGTCTCGCGGCACGCTCTTCGGAATGCTTGAGTATTTGTCGTGTAGGAAATCGAACGACGTATCAAGATCAGATGTTAGCGACCATTCGTATTCTGTCCATGGCGTGGTTTTTGGTAATTTGTAAATCGGTCCATATGCTCCAAAGCACGTGGCGAAAAGTTCCATCAGCGCGGGATGTGTGGTACCAGTTTTGACACGA
>JACPTA010000077.1 GCA_016193005.1 Nitrososphaerota archaeon
ACCCGGGCGTTCAAACACTAGAGTTACCAAATAGCTGTGTCTTCTGTATCACCTGACAGAAGGCCGGCGACGCCTCCATGCAGAGGCGGAGGGCTAACTCTATGCCCTCTAACCCCATCTCCCCCCTTGGCATGAGGATTTGGATGGGCCCTACCCACTCGCCCACTCGACGATGTTCCTGCGAAATCTACCCCTGTGCAGCTATACACAGGAGCGCCGCGGCTTGACCCTCTCTCGAGGGTAATAGTGGGTGGTGCTTTGAGCAGCTCGTTGTTCGTCCTCCCTCCCTTGACATCCCCGCCGCTCTTCCGTTCCATAGGTTCGCGACGGGGCATGCTGTACGCGCTCCTCTCCATCGAGCAGAACACCCTGCAGATCTCGTCGAGCCTCCAGTCTCTTCCCCGTATGAATGCCCTTATTGTGTACTGCATCCCTGCGCTCACATAGCAGTACAGCATTTAACGGCCACGATTATGATATTGAAGGCATGGATTTCAGGCAGCTGCTTACAAGACTGGTCGAACGAAGGCAAGTTCCGGGAAGCGAGTTGCTCGATCAACACACGCTCACATTCCTCGGTTCGTTGGAAGCCTTCGCTCGAGTCTTACCGTTACCGAGGTTAGGCACGGGGAAGCTTGGGATAGGAAGGTGGAGCACCTAGTGTTCGCAGAGGGAAGACATGTCTGGCTCAACTCTGCGATGGCAGTTGCCATCCCGGACGATCTCGCCAATTCCACCCATATTAGTCTCGATAGGAAATTCGGAAAGAATTTTACAAGAGATTGTCTGTCGAAGTTATCAACTTATTTAGGAACGCTCAGAACCCCCGTGGCAGGCGCGACTAATGCGGAATGATTACCAAAAGGGAAGCGAAAGGACGAAGCTCTCGATCGTCCTTATTGGATCTCTCTTGTCGCTAATTTTGGTGGCCACGCCTATCCTGGCCGTATCGTACACTATCACTGTCCAGTCTGACTACCCGACTTACTCAGGAGTAAGTACCATACACATTACCGGGCAGGTCTCCCCCGCGCCAGGGCCCAACACCGCAGCATTCGTTTCGGTGCTAAACCCGCACGGCGACCCGGTCGACTACGGGGTCGAGCAGGTCGATGCCAACACCGGCGCTTTCTCCCACTCCACGGTCACCGGAGGCGCGGGGCCTTTGGCGGCCGCCTGGATTTCTGGAACTTATACTGTGAACGCTAGCTGGGGATCATCTGGGACGGTAGCATATCAGACCGCGACCTTCGCTTACACAGCGACAACCACAACAACAACTCAAACTACAACAACTGCGACAACTACTCCAGCATCAAGTATCACTGTGTCTATCATTGACGTTGGGCAGGGTGATTCGATTTTTGTTGATACGCCTTCCAAAGACGTGCTGATCGATGGAGGTCCAAGAAGCTCAGGCACCAAGGTGGTCCAATTTTTGAACAATCGAGGGATAACCAAGCTCGATTATCTTATTGCTACGCATGCAGACGCAGACCATATCGGCGGACTGATTACCGTCCTCCAATCCAATATTAGGATAGACAATGTGATGTGGAATGGACGGTCGGCGGATACGCAGACATACCGAGATTGGTTTGGTTTGGCATCTCAGCACCCAATGAGCGTACTAGTTAGGGGCCAAAACTACACCCTAGCCAATGGGGTGTGGATGTTTGTCCTGAACCCCACAAACCCAGTTGAGTTCAGCGACTCAAATGACAATAGCATAGTCGTGAAGATCCAGATAGGGAAGATTGGGTTTATGCTAACAGGCGATTGCGAGCAGGCGTGCGAGGCCAGCATACTAAATGCCAAGTTCGACCTCGAGTCACAGACGCTCAAGGTTGGTCATCATGGTTCAAGGACATCAACTTCCCCTGCCTTTCTCTCCGCAGTAACACCATCTGTAGCAGTTATCAGTGCTGGGCTAAACAATCAATATGGGCATCCACATCAGGAAGTAATCGATCGACTACTTTCTGCAAGTATTACTATCTATGGAACATATCAGAGTGGGGACATCGTAGTAATTGGCTACCCAGATAGATTACAAGTTACTGGACAACCTCAACCTATCCCCGAGTTCCCCGCTGTTTTCGTCACGCTCTTTGTAACCATAGTAGCAGTTCTGGTTCTTCTCAAGTTCAAGAAACCTCTTCCACGATTATCTGCGTTCCGAGGTGCCGTACACACGAAGCAATCTCCAAAAAGTTAACACCCCTGGTCAATTCGAAAATGATAGCTGAAACATGCAATAGGGCATCTCAAGTACGACCGATTCGATGTTTATAGACACATAGCAGTAGGTGGTAGTTCAAGCTACGACTAGCAGATAACAGCACGCGGGGCTTGGTTACCTAACTAGCTGGCTTCGGGTTTTCTCTTTTGTTGCTAGTCTCGCCTGTGCTTGTTGCGTACTTTTGGTCTAGCATCTGGGCCATCTCGTCTTTTGACATATCCCTTAGCTCTAGACTTTTTTCAAATGCCTTCCGCACATACCCATCCAGTTGTTTCGTCTGAGTAAGCTGAATTCTTGGGTTATGTCCATGCACTACTAATCCCCTTAGGGCATATAGGTCGCCGACATTATGTGCTATCTGTCTTATTTCATCAGCATCGTTACCTACCAGCGTTGCTATCCGCCGCTTA